>NZ_DHYX01000085.1:476-21523 GCF_002414285.1 Clostridium sp. UBA5119
CCAGTTCCGCCACTCCAGCATTTGTGTCATCACCTTTCAGCGACAATATTTATTATATGGTATATTATTAACTATGTCAACAGTATTTGTATAGTTTTTTATATTTTTTATTTGTTTTTTATTCACTTGTTATATTTTAATTTAACTGACATTAAAATAAATAAGAGTGCTTAAAAAGCACTCTTTAATCCTTTCGGTATAAAGCTTAATTATATCCTTTTCTGCTATATCCTCTACCTTTTCCACCATCTTGGTGTTTTTTAAGATCTTGAAATCTTTCTTCACTATCTTTTAAAAATTTTGACATCCTGTCTTCAAAACTTCCTGAACTTGTAGTTTTAGATTTTTCCTTTTCCCAATCTATATCTACGGGTTTAAAAGATTTTTTTGGTGTACCAGCTTGCTTTATGGATAAGCTCATCTTACCATTATCATCTACAGAAATGACTTTAACTTTAACCACATCATTTTCTTTTAAATGATCATGTACATTCTTAACAAACACATCAGATACTTCCGATATATGAACTAAGCCTGTTTTCCCTTCCACTTCAACAAATGCACCAAAGTTTGTGATATTAACTACTTTACCTTCTATAATGCTTCCAGCCTTTAAGGTCATATTGAAAAGACCCTCCTTAAATTTATAATTTAAATTTATATATACTATAACCAATAATAATTAGTGATAGTAATTTTCACTTTACTTACTGTCTATTACAGGAGATTCTCCTTCTTTAATTAACCCAAGTTTTTCCCTTGCAAGTTTTTCTATATACCGACTATCTTGTGATAGTTTAATCTCATCCTGTAACTTTTGATTCTTTTCTTGTGCTGCTTGTAACTCCGAAGTATAGTTATCAATATCTTTATGTTGTCTAAACATTATTATTTGTTGATTTATAAATGTAAAGCCTACGTAAAGAGCTATAAGTAAAAGACCTATCTTTTTTATGCTGAATTTCTTCATATCGATTTTCCTTCCTTATTACAAATAGTAACATGTCATAGGTTTTATTTTCAAGTAGTCAAATTAACCTATAGATATATTGTAATTTGAATTTTTATTTTCTTCAACCCTTAATATTATAAATTTTATTTTTTTTTTGTTATTTTGCTGAAAATAATTCTTATAGGATACAATATATAATAAAATATTACTCTAAAAAACGTTAATATGGCATTTAATATGCTTCCGTATGCTAATATAAATATATTACTAAACAGTTTAAAATATATAAATAATCCAATTAAATTATATACAAATACATTAAAACTCATGTAAGCATAGTTTGTATACATCATAAAAATAAATACTATAATACCAGTTAGTATCCAAAATAGCATATCCTGTATTGCTGTTATGATGGTTCCTGGCTCTTCAAGACCTCTTATTACTCTATATACATCAAAGAAAATACCAACTAGCATTCCACTAAGTAAGGAGAATATAAACAATGCTATTTGCCTACCCATATCAAATATCATAACTCAATCACCTAAATATTTTAGAAATAATACTATTTCGCTTCTTAGGTCTCTTTTCTTCACTTGTATATACTACATAAGATATTTTCCCCGTTATTACTACATCTCCATTTTGAACATCTAGCTTGGTCATCTTTAACTCTTCCCCTCTGATATCCATATCTCCCAACACAGTTATTATAAGTATCTGTTCATCATTGAAGCTTAATATTTCTAAAACTCCATCTAAAGTCATCTTTTTTCTATTTTCTAACGCAATAAAACTCTTTTTATTTTCTAACGACATATCTTTATTTGGTTCCATAATATCCCCCTTAACCCTAAAAACATATTAGCTTTCTATAAAGATATATTCATTAAAAAATATTTTATGCTACTATTTATTCCTTATCCTCTTCTCCACTGATTATTTCATACATATTCTTAGCATCTTCTTTATTAACATGATTAGCAATATTTACAATTCTTGCTTTTAATAATTGATTCGCAAATTGAATTTCTATTATATCATCTTCTTTTATAGTAGTACTTGGTTTTGCTACTTTTCCATTTATGGATACTCTACCATTTTCACATACATCTTTAGCAACAGTTCTTCTTTTAATTATTCTAGAAACCTTTAAATATTTATCTAATCTCATAGTTGCCTCCTTAAATTATATAAAAATTTTAATGAAATCATACTTTATCCTGTATCCCTTTGAATAGAAGAAAAAACCCAGAACATTTCTAGGCTTTTTCAAGTAATTATTTATTTACTATGTCTTTAAATTCTTTTCCAACTTTGAAAACTGGAACTTTAGATGCTGGTATTTGTATTTCTTCTTTTGTTCTTGGATTTCTTCCCACTCTAGCAGCTCTTTCTCTAGTTTCAAAAGTACCAAATCCAACTAGTTGAACTTTCTCTCCACCTTCAAGAGCCTCTTCAACACTCTCTATAAATGCCTTTAATACCGCCTCGTTATCTTTTTTTGTTAGTCCTGACTTTTCAGCCATTTTTGCTATTAATTCTGATTTGTTCACAATAGTACCTCCTTAATGTTAATTTTACGTAATTTATGTTTTAATTACATAAAATAATACTTACAATATTCTTACAAGTTACCTAGAATCCTTCTTTTTTTTGAAAAAATTTATCTTTTAGTTGATAAATTATACTTTTTAGATTCACTCCAAAGGGTTTCCATTTCTTCTAATGTCATTTCCTTCATGTCAATACCCTTTTTAATGCCAGATTCCTCAATAAATTGGAAGCGTTTTATAAATTTATCTATAGTATAATTTACTGCAAATTCTGGGTCAATGTCAAGAAGTCTTGCAATATTTACTGTGGCAAAGATTAAATCTCCTACCTCTTCCTGTATTTTTGACACATCTGAATTTTTATATACATCTTTTATCTCTTGTAATTCTTCTAAAACTTTCTCCATAGCTGGTTCTACATCATCCCAGTCAAATCCTACCTTACCAGCCTTTTTTTGAACCTTTTCTGCTCTAATAAGTCCAGGCATACAACATGGAACATGTTTTAATTCATCGGTATAGCTAGTAAAGCTCTTTTCTTTAACTTTAATTTCATCCCAATTCTCCAATATTTCATCTGTATCTTTAACTCTTACATCTGAAAATATATGTGGATGCCTACTTATCATTTTTTCAGTTATAGCTGCTACTACATCATTTATGTTGAAATAACCCTCCTCCTTACCAATTTGAGCGTGGAATATTACTTGAAAAAGTACATCTCCTAACTCCTCAATAAGTTTATTATCGTCCATTTCGTCTATAGCTTCAATAACTTCATAACATTCCTCAATTAAACCTCTTTTTAAAGATTCATGAGTTTGTTCTAAGTCCCACATACATCCATTTTCACTCCTAAGAGTACACATCACATTAATTAAATCCTTAAAATCTTTAGGACCTTCAAGATCTTTAGGAATATATATGGAAGTTAAATAATCAATATCCTCTTGTCTATCTAAATCATATAGTTTAATTTTTCTTATACTTTCTTCTCCCTGTATGCCTGCTGCTCTTACAAAGTATATATCACTATCATCACTATAATATTCACATAGAGCTAACTTCACTTCAGAAGCAATAAATTTATTATATACCTGGGTTATTATTACTCCTAATCTCTTATCCATAACCTGTTCCCTTATATCAAAGGCATCTATTATTTTTACCCCTTCAATGGGATCAATCCTTAAGCTCTCTATAACTGCATCTACAAAGCTTACTGATGGCATTAATCTAGCTTCTATTCCATTCTCCTTGCAGAGATCTAATAATATAGTTACAGATTTTTCTGCAACCAGGGGATGACCTGGAACTGCATACACTAAGTCTCCTTCTTGCTGATGAATTTTTATAAGATCCTCTGCAATTGCCTTGTATATATGATCAAAATTATTATATTCTTCATAAAAGTTATCATAGGTATTAAACTTTACACCCATAGATTCTAAGTATTTAACATTAGGGTGTTTTTCTGTTCTAAAGTATATATTTTTATTACTTTTCAAAATTTCTAGTACACCTATGGTTAAAGCATCTTTAGAACCAGGTCCTAAACCAACCACTGTAATCATTTGAATCTACTCCTCTTTTAGTTTTTAATGAGCTTCCCCTTTATATCTTCAATGGTAAATATTCTAAATACAATGGACAGTATTCCAAATATTACTATACCAAGAAGAATAGCTATTAAGCAAGATATTCCATTACTCTGTGTATAATTATAGACATTATTATATATAAAAACAACAGATATTATCATAATTAATGACGCAAATAAAGGTTTTATAACTACTTCATATAGGTTTATCTTTACTTTGAGCAGTTTTTTAACCTCTTTTAAGTTTAAAATGCTAGTTACTGCATATCCAACTATACTTCCAATTATTGCCCCATATATATTAAATCTAGAGTTACTTACTAAAACATAGGTAATGATTACCTTAAATACACACCCTATGGCAAGATAATATACCGGTTTCATATATCTACCACAACTTTGTAAAAGCGATGTAGTAGTCTGTGTTATTATAATTAATGGTATTGATAAAGATAATAACTTAAGTATTTCATGACCTGCTACATCTCCCATAAACACTAATCCCATAATAGGTTTTGAAAGATAAAATAACCCTAATGCGCTTGGAATGCCTATTACAAAAGATAGCTTAAATACCATGTTCACCCTCCTGTATAACTCCTTTTGATTATGCATAGAATATACCTCTGATATTATAGGTACTAAAGCTGAACATAGAGCAATAGAAAGTGCCAGTGGGATATTTTGAAGAGTCATAGCCTTACCTGTAAATTGACCATATAATATGGCGCTATCTTGAATAGTATAACCTGCTAACAAGAGTCTTTGAGGTACTATTATAGAGTCAATTAAAGCCATAATCGTTCCAACTGCAGCTCCTACGGATATAGGAAATGCTGCTTGTACTAAGTTTGACAGTATTTTATTACTCCTTTCCACCTTTAATTTATAAGACTTTGATCTAACAAATAAATATTTTATTACCAAGTAAATACTTCCCAGTAATCCTCCAGCTACCGTTCCAAATGCGGCTCCTGCTGCTGCATATTCAATTCCTTTAGGAAGTAATAAATATGCGCATATAACGCCAAAAACTACCCTACCTATCTGTTCTATAATTTGAGATATTGCAGTATTATTCATATTCTGAAGACCCTGGAAATATCCTTTAAATGTACACATAATACATACAAATATAGGTGCTAAGGATATAATCTTAAAGGATTGATATGACTTATTATCCCACCTTAAGATATTTATAATATTATCTCCAAAGTACAACATTAAAAATGATATTATTACCCCAAGGGGAATCATTATTTTAAGAGTATCCTTAAGTACCTGTTTAACAGCATTGGTATCGTTGCGCGCATTATACTCTGATATTAATTTTGACATAGCAATAGGTACTCCTGATGCTATTGCTACAAAAGTCATATATATAGGGTATGACATCTGATAATATCCCATACCTTGGTCACCAATTAATCCTTGTATTGGTATTCTAAAAAACAAACCTAAAAATCGTGCAAAAATAGTAGCTATTCCTAAAATCATAGTTCCTTTTAAAAGCGATTGTTTTTTCATACTTCCTCCTAAAAATACTTTATATAGTTAATAAGTATTTTGATGAGAAACATTTTATTACTTAATGCATATAATATATACCTAATATCAATTAACTTTAACTTCTCTAACAATAAAAAAACTGCCATAAGATATGATTAATATCAATCCTATGGCAATAATTATATATTATACTCTTTATTTAATTTTATCTTATAGATATTTATGCTTTTTAGCATTTACTGTTCCATTTGTTTTCCTAAGAATGAAGCTGCTGTTTCCGCAAGCTTTAACTCTAGTTCTCCAAACTTCACATTTTCTTTTGAAGCGATGATTACTGTACCTACGGTATCTCCCTCTGCAATTATTGGTGCTACAACTTGTGTTGTATATTCATCTACCGACTCTCCATCACATATAGGTATTAGTCCCTGAGAGTTTTTATCTAGAAGAGTAGCCTTACGCATTTCCATAATTTTATCTACTTCATTACTAATCTTTTTATCTAAATAATCTTTCTTTGTCCCACCACTTACAGATATGATTGAGTCTTTATCACAGATTATCACTATATTACCAATAGTTTGATGTAATGCCTCACTATATTCCTTAGAAAACTCACTCAATTCTTCTATTGGTGAATATTTTTTTAATATAACTCCCCCTTCTCTATCTGTAAATATTTCCAGCGGATCTCCTTCTCTAATTCTTAATGTCCTTCTAATTTCTTTTGGTATTACAACACGACCTAAGTCATCTATTCTTCTTACTATTCCTGTAGCTTTCATTAAATATCCTCCTTATTTATGTAAATATTATTAATGCTATTATTATCCTTCTTAACGCAAATTTTATACATCCTAGAAATTTTTTCATTAATAAAAAATAAAAAAAGATTAATGCCAAATATGACACCAATCTCTTTTTACCAATTATTAACTTAGTTTATCTTCATATAATTTTATTTTAGCTTCTTCTTGCCAAGCAGTTACTTTTTCTACCCACACATTATATTTATTTTGTTCTAATAGAACATCCTTAATCGCTCCTTTAACATCTTCTAAAGGCTTAACAGGATACTCTTCTTTATCTAAGCACTTTATAACATGAAATCCAAATTGAGTTGATATAGGAGCCTTAGTATATTCACCTTTCTTAAGACTTATAGCTGCCATTAAGAAAGTTTTATCATACTGATTGCTAGTATATTCAATCCAATCTAAGTCTCCACCTTTGTCCTTTGTAGCATCTGTACCTTTTTCAGTAGCAAGTTTAGCAAAATCTTCACCTTTATCTAATCTTGCAATTATGTCTTTAGCTTCTTCTTCTGTCTTAACTAGTATGTGTGCTGGCCTAACTTTATTAGGACTTTCAGTATATGAATTTGGATTACTATCATAGTAAGTCTTTATTTCATCATCTGTAACAGTAACATCTTTAACTACCTCTTCATATACAGCATTAGATATTACTGCTGGTTTTAATTCTTCTAAGAAGCTCTCTTCTGTAACTCCAGCTGTTTTAAGAGCACTTTTATACTCTTCATCAGTTTTAAAGGATTTCTTTATCTCATCAAGTTTCTCTTTAGCCTTAGTCTGAACTTCTTCATCAGAAGGCACTACTCCAAGCTTTTCACCATTATTTTTTATGACAATATCATTAACCATAGTATCTAGTATACTTAATCTTTGCTTCTTTATATATTCCATAGCCTCTGAATTTTCTTTATAATTTTCTCCGTACTGAGCCTTTACTTGCTCATAAACCGTACTTAACCTACTGTCCACTTCTCCTAAGGTTATCTTTTCTTTATAAACCTTAGCAACTACTGTCTTATTAATACCTGCTTCTGTTTTTTCTATCATTCCACACCCCACTGCTGAAAGCATTAGTGTAGACGCCATTAGACCAGCTAAAATCTTCTTTAATTTTATCAATTTATTATCCTCCATTCGGTTTTTTTAGTTATTATTGCTATTCAATTTTACCATAAAAATACTATTAAATAAATAGTAGCTAAATCTATTTACTCATTGTTGATAAATCCTTAATAATATTTATAAGTATATCTAATAGCTCCTTTTTATTAATATCCTTACTCTTATACACTAGAACTGGAACATCTCCCATTTTAAATGTGATTTGTCTCTTATAATTGTCTAGTATATATTTTACCATTTCAGAAGTTAGGTATGACTTGTCTTTAAAGGTTATCTGTACTTGAATTCCAGTATCCTTTATCTCTAAAACCCCAATTTCTCTAGCAATTGCCTTTAAATACGCTATATTCATTAAATTATAAACACTTTCTGGAATATTCGAGTATCTATCTTCAATCTCCTCAATAACATCTAACATATGCTCATAGGATTCAATAGATGCAATCTTTTTATATACTTGAATTTTTTGAGTTTCATCCTGTATATAGTTACTAGGAATATATGCATCAATTTTCATATCTACTGTAGTTTCAATAGGTTCCTTATCTACTTCACCTTTTACAATACTTACAGCATCTTCAAGCATTCTGCAATATAAGTCATATCCAACAGCAGACATATGACCACATTGAGCTGCTCCCATTATATTCCCTGCACCTCTTATTTCTAAATCTCTCATAGCTATCTTTAACCCTGAGCCTAATTCTGTAAAGTCTTTTATTGCCTTTAATCTTTTTTCTGCAACCTCTGTTAAAACCTTATCCTTAGTATAAGTAAAGTAAGCATACGCTATTCTATTTGTTCTTCCTACTCTTCCCCTTAATTGATATAGTTGAGATAATCCCATCTTATCCGCATTTGCTATTATCATAGTATTTGCATTCTGAATGTCTATACCAGTCTCTACTATAGTTGTACTTAAAAGTATATCGTATTTTTTATCTACAAAATCTATAATTACCTTTTCCAATTCTCTTTCGGTCATCTGACCATGGCCTATAGCAACTCTAGCTTCTGGGACCAACTTTTGTAAATATGTTGCCATATCACTTATGGTTTCAACCCTATTATATACAAAAAACACTTGTCCTCCCCTGTTCATTTCCCTAATTATTGCATCTCTTATAAGTTGATCATTAAATTCTACAACATAAGTTTGAATAGGATATCTTTCTTCAGGAGGAGTTTCTATTATACTTATATCCCTTACTCCTGTTAAAGACATGTGTAGGGTTCTAGGAATAGGAGTAGCACTTAAAGTTAATACATCTATGTTTTTCTTTATTTCCTTAATCTTTTCCTTGTGACTAACCCCAAATCTTTGCTCTTCGTCTACAATTAATAAACCTAGATCCTTAAATACCACACTCTTTTGAAGCAACTTATGAGTACCTACTATAATATCTAAATTTCCTTCTCTTAGAGTATTTAAAGTTTCTTTAACTTGAGATGCAGTTCTAAATCTGCTAATCATTCCTATTTTAATAGGAAAATCTGAAAACCTTTTTAACATATTTTTATAGTGTTGCTCTGCTAGTATTGTAGTGGGTACTAATATAGCGACCTGTTTTCCATCCATAACACACTTAAAGGCAGCTCTAAGAGCAACCTCTGTTTTCCCATATCCAACATCTCCACAAAGAAGCCTATCCATAGGTTTATCACTTTCCATATCTTTTTTAATATCTTCAATCGCAGTTAACTGATCCGGTGTTTCCTCATATGGAAATTCTCCTTCAAACTGACTTTGCCAAGGGGTGTCCTTGGCATATTTATGCCCTTTTAAAGTATTTCTGATAGCATAAAGCTTAACCAAATCTTCAGCAATATCTTCAACAGATTTTTTTACTTTACTTCTAGCCTTTGCCCATTCACTTCCACCTAATTTATTTATTTTGGGTGATTTGCCTTCACTGCCAATATATTTTTGTACTAAATCTAATTGCTCTACAGGGACATATAAAGTATCTCCTGAATTATATTCTAAAACCAAATAATCTTTTTTATTTCCCTGTACATCTAATTGATTAATACCTTTATATACACCAACTCCATGGTTCACATGTACTACATAATCACCAAGCTTTAAATCAGTAAAGCTTTTTATTTTTCCTGCACCTTTTTTAATAGTTCTTCTTGTGGCTTTCCTCTTAGATTGACCGAAAACCTCGGAGTCTGATATAACACATATCTTTAAATCAGGATACTCAAATCCTTTAATAGAGCTTCCAAAGGTGACCACTACTTCCCCTTGCTGAATGCTAGAAACTAAATCTTTATAAGTAGCTTCTATCCCTCTATCTCTTAAAGTATCAATTAATCTTTCCCCCCTTGTTCTTGTACCAGATAAAATTAAAGTTCTATATCCTTTTTTCTTTTTCTCTATTATATCTTCAATAAGCATGTCTAACTGTCCATGATAATCATGAATTGTAATCTGAGAAAATGCTACTAAATTTCTTGGTTTTAATGCATTAGAAGAAGTTGCTAAACTCTGTAAAGTTATAGTTTTACTCACTTCTAAAATTTCTCCAATCATTTCTTTAGGTATTAGTAATTCTCCTTGTTTCGGTAAAATATTACCTCTACTTAGAAAATTTTCATAATTCTCTTCAAATTCAAAGTATACACTATCCAACTTACCCATAGCCCTATTTACATCATCCACTACAATTAAACTATCCTTAAAGTAGTCTAAAAATGTAGTTTTATTTTTATAAAAATAAGGAATATAGCTATCAATAGTTTCAAAAGTCCAAGTTTCCTCTAGACTCTCCAAATTTGTCTTAACCGTAGAACCTATTCTTTCTAAAGCATCCTTATCTTTAGATTTATTAAATCTTGATATAGCTCCATCTAATTCCTTTCTAATTTCTTCTTTTGCAAGATTTATA
Source organism: Clostridium sp. UBA5119 (assembly GCF_002414285.1). NCBI lineage: Bacteria > Bacillati > Bacillota > Clostridia > Eubacteriales > Clostridiaceae > Clostridium > Clostridium sp. UBA5119. The sequence continues at coordinate 10,928 of NZ_DHYX01000085.1, forward strand.
ACCCCTTCTGTAAGAATTATCTCTTTAGCTGGAAATATTTCTACTTTATCTGCTTTATCTATACTTCTTTGATTGTCTTTATTAAAAGTTCTTATGGAATCAACTTCATCATCAAAAAGCTCAATCCTAAATGGCATGCTACTAATAGGAGGATAAACATCTATAATCCCCCCTCTAACTGAAAATTGACCTATGTTTTCTACAACACTACACCTTTCGTAACCACATTGTACAAGTTTTTCGCTCAACTCCCTTATGTCTATCTTACTTTCTAAAGAAATTTCAAATGAAAATTTCTTGAATAGCTCTACAGGAGCATAGGATGCTGCTAAAGCCTCGATAGAGGTTACAACAATACATTTTCCCTCATGAAGAATCTTATTTAATACTTTCAGCCTCTCCCATCTCAAGTCCCCTGATACAGCTTCTACATTGTAAAAAGTTACCTCCCTCGTAGGAAAATAATATACATCATTACAATAAAAGCTAAGATCTTCATATATGTTTTTAGCTTCCATGTCATTATGAGTTAGCACTAGCATACTTTTTTCTATATCTTCATAAACACCATATAGCAAGTAGCTCTTACCAGATTCCGAAAGACCATGTATGCCTAATGGATACTTTTCCTCATTTATATATCTCTTTATATCTCTATATTCACTACTTAACTTTAAAGGTGTCATTACTCCTTTTAGTCTCAAAATATCACCTCTTAAACTATTTACTACTTTCCTGCATTAAAAGAATTAAATTTATTCATAGCTTGATTAATTCCTTCATTTATGATCACTGATACTGCATCCACTGCTGCCTCAAAAGATTTTTCAATAATCTCTCTATCTTCATTAGAGAATCTTCCTGTAACAAACTCAACTAAGTCATAGGTTGGCTCTCCAATTCCAACTTTAATCCTTGAAAAACTGTCAGTACCTAAATGAGAAATTATGTTCTTAATACCATTGTGACCTCCTGCACTTCCTTTTCCCTTTATTCTAAGTCTTCCAACTTCTAGACTAATATCATCGTATATAACTATAATATTTTCTACTGGTATTTTATAAAAGTCTATTATACTTCTAACGCTTTCTCCACTTAAATTCATATAAGTTTGAGGTTTTAAAAATATAACCTTTTCATTGGCTATACTACTCTCACCGTATACTCCTTTAAATTTTGTCCTATTTATACTAAAGTTATACTTTTTTTCACACATATCAACTACATCAAACCCGACATTATGTATTGTTTTATCATACCTATCTCCCGGATTTCCTAATCCCACAACCAAATACATAATTACCTCCAATATATTCTATAACATAATATCTTTTAACATAAAAATAATCTTCTTTGACTATTATACTAGAAGTTTTACCTAAAATAAAATAAAAGTAGCATCCCTAAATGCTACTTTTTATATATTACTCTGAAATCTTTATTTTAAAGTTAACATAATCACCATTTTTGAATACTTTATATTTTATTGTCTCTCCACTTTTAAATTTACTCATTATAGAATTTATGTCACTGACAGTATTAACTTTTATACCATTCACTTCAACAATTATATCTGTTGGTCTAATTCCAGCTTCATAAGCTAAACCATTTCTTGTAACTTCTTTTGCATATACTCCATCAATACCATTTTCACTTTGGGAAATAGCCTCTTCCCCATAAACTCCCATATGATTAATAAGAGAATCTTGCTTATCTAAAATTCCATAGGTAATAGGCTCTAGATCCTCTGCAGAAATATAAAAACTATTTTTTAAAAATTCATTGTGGTATGTCATAGTAGTATTATTTACTCCTATAAGTTCTCCATCCAAGTTACATAAAGCTGCTCCAGTATTGATAAACTTAGGAATAACTGAAGTCTTTATCATTCTTAAAGACTCAGCTACTTTAGTTTCTCTATTTTTGAATACTATATTTTCTCTAGTATTTAACACAGTACTTACTTCTATATTCTCATTAAAAGATTTTCCCAGAGGATTTCCTACACTAATAACTCTATCGCCCTTTTCAATCTTAGTAGAATTTTTAGCTATAGTCATAGGTTGTAATGCTTCACCATTTATTTTAATCATAGCAATATCATAAATACTATCAAATCCTATTATAGATGCATTATATACAATGTCATTATGTAACTTCACTTTAACACTGGTTGCATCCTCAATGCCTAAATAACTAGTTATAACATATTGTCCATTTTCTATGACAACGCCTACTACTACATTAGTTTCTTTTATACACTTATCATCTTCGATAACTTTAATAACTGAAACAACAGATTGGGCTGCTTTGTGAGCAGCTGATTGAAGCTTTGAATTAGTGGTATTAACTTCTGCGTCTTTATTATTACCTTGAACATAATAATTTTCATTTTCAGTATTTACCACTAAAGCTGTAACAATCCCACCTAAAGAGGCTACAAATAAGCAAAATATAGTAATTGCAACAATTTTACCTTTACGTCTTTTCTTAATTTTGTTAAAGGTTATTTTTGCTTTAACATCCTTATAATCATCATTAAAATTGCTCATAATAGCCTCCTTTCTCTTAGCTCCTTAAGATTATTACATACTCTTCTTTGCTAATTGTAAAGTAAATATAAATTCAACTCCATTTTCTTTATTATACGCCCATATTTCTTCATCATGTAGGCTAACAATCTTTTTAACTATAGAGAGACCTAATCCTGTACTGACTTTTTGTGTTCTTGATTTATCGACTTTATAGAATCTTTCCCAAATATGTTTAATATCTTCTTTATCTATATTAGCTCCCTCATTAAAAATCGATATATTAGCCTTCTTACCTTTTTTTCTACAGGATATTTGTATCAATCCATCTTCTTTTCCATATTTAATAGCATTATCTAAAAGATTAGTTACAACTTGTGTTATTTTATCTGCGTCTGTAAGTACCCAAAGTTCACTACCTTCAAAAAATACCTGTACATCCAAATTTTTATTTCTTATTCTATTTTCATTTCTCAATATACATATTCTCACTATTTCATTAATATCTACAGGTACCTTCTCTAGCTTATAAGTACCCGATTCCACTGCTGATAAATCTAGTAAATCATTTATAAGTCTTGTTAATCTTTGTATTTCTTCATAGGCTATATTTAGATAATACTTATGCTTTTCATCAGGAACTACTCCATCTAAAATTCCACCTATAAATCCTTTTATAGATGTCATTGGAGACCTTAACTCATGAGAAACATTTGAAATAAACTCTTTTCTATTTTGTTCTACCTTTTGTAGCGAGTCTGCCATCACATTGAATGCATTTGCAAACTCCTCCATTTCATCATCAGAATGAATTTCAACTCTTTTATCTACATCTCCTTGAGCTATTTTTCTTGCAACACCACTCATTTCTGATAGAGGATTAACTATCATCTTTTGAGAAAAATAATAAATTACGATACAAGAAGCAATTACAGCAAAAACTGCTGATAACCAAATAATTTGATAAACATTAGAAAGTGATTTATCTAAAATATCTGTTGATACACTAAATAAAGTGGCTCCCATAGATTGGCCTTTAGTATCTTTTACAACTTTCATCATAACGTATATTTTCTCATCCATATAAACTCCATACTCATTAAAAGCATCTATATAATCACTATTACTTATATTTTCCAAATCATCATGAAAAATCTGTTTTCCTATAAGTGGAGTATATTTAATGTTAGTAACTGAATAAACATATCCATTACTATCTACAAGAACTATATCATCATTTATATATGTTGATATAAACTTAATCTTTGCAGTTAATTCTTCATATGATGATGCCCCAGTTAAATATTTTGTTGCAATACCTTCAATTATATCTGCCTGTCTAGTAAGATCTCTTTGTCTCGTCTTTATAAAATAATCTTGAAACCAAAAGGAAAGAAATGCAGCTAAAATAGTAAAACTTACTGTAATTATAATGGTGTAAGTAACAACCATTTTAGAAAACAAGCTATTTTTTACCATCTATTTCACCTCAAATTTATATCCAACTCCCCAAACAGTTTCTAACTGCCAGTTATCTCCTCCTGATACTTTTTCTCTTAATCTCTTCACATGAACATCTACAGTTCTTGAATCTCCTGGATAATCATATCCCCACACTTCACAAAGCAGTTGTTCTCTTGTAAATACTCTGTTTTTATTACTTGCTAAGAAGTGTAATAATTCAAACTCTTTAGGTGGCATTTTAATTTCCTGTCCCATGTATGTTACATTATATGAATTTATATCTATAACTAAATTATCAAAGGTTAATGTTTCTTTACTATCACCCTCTGCAGTATATCTTCTTAGAACAGCCTTAACTCTAGCCATAAGTTCCTTAGGTTCAAAGGGTTTTACTATATAATCATCTGCTCCAAGCTCAAGTCCTAAAACTTTATCAAAAGTTTCTCCTTTTGCAGTTATCATTATAACTGGTGTTTCATTATCCCTTCTTATCCACTTTAGCACATCTATGCCATCCAGGTATGGTAACATAACATCTAAAAGCACTAAATCAGGTTTATAACTAGTAAATGCTTCTTGAGCCTCTCTTCCATCATTGGCCACCTTAACATGGTATCCTGAATTCTCCAAATACATCTTTATTACTTCACATATATTTTTATCATCATCAACAACTAATATCTTTCCTAAATTACCTTCCATTGATATCCCTCCTAAATACTTAAGATATTTTATTTAATTTACGAATATAATTTCTACATAATATCTTTTATAATATTATATAACAATAACTTTAAGTCCAAGTATTTTCTCATTAAAATTAATATTTTTAACAAAATATTTATAAAGTTATGGTGAAAACATTACTTTTTATACTAAAAATAGGGGAAGAAAAACTTCCTCCCCTAAATAAAACTAAATTACTGTGCAAACTTATTATGAATACATATAATGTTTAATATTATTCATCAAAAAGCTTGCTTACAGAAACTTCTTCATATATTCTTCTAATAGCTTCTGCAAATAACGGTGCTATAGATAATATTTTTATCTTGTCAAGCATTTTTTCTTGTGGTAGATGAATACTATCAAGCATAACTAGTTCTTTTATCACCGACGCTTCTAGTCTTTCTATGGCTGGACCAGAAAGTACAGCATGTGAACAACAAGCATATACTTCAGTAGCACCCATTTTAACTAAAGCATTAGCACCATTACAAATAGTTCCAGCTGTGTCTATCATATCATCTATTAGTATAACCTTTTTACCTTTTACTTCACCGATTATATTCATAACTTCAGCTACATTAGCCTTTGGTCTTCTCTTATCTATAATAGCTATTGGAGCGTTTAATTTATCAGCAAACTTTCTTGCTCTTGTAACACTACCAAGATCTGGTGAAACTACAACTACATCATCACAATCTTTAAATCCTTTTTCTATAAAGTAATCACTTAGTATTGGTGAACCCACTAAATTATCAACTGGAATATTGAAATATCCTTGTATTTGAGCTGCATGTAAGTCCATAGTTAAAACTCTATCTGCTCCTGCTGCTGTAATTAAATCAGCAACTAATTTTGCTGTAATTGGATCTCTTGCCTTTGCCTTTCTGTCTTGACGTGCATATCCATAGTAAGGAATAACCGCCGTTATTCTTCCTGCTGATGCTCTCTTAAGTGCATCAATCATAATTAAAAGTTCCATTAAATTATTGTTTACTGGAGCACTAGTTGGCTGTATAACAAATACGTCCAGCCCTCTAACAGTTTCTCCAATATTTACTGCAATCTCCCCATCACTAAAAGTAGTAACTTGGCTTTCTCCAACAGAAAGTCCTAAGCGGTTTGCAATATCAGCAGCTAATTCTGGATACGAGTTTCCTGCAAAGATTTTAATGTTTCTTCCATGGCTTATCATTTATGTAGTCCTCCTAAAATTTTATTTATTTTTATTTTTATCATATACCCAGTTCTCTTTATTTATTTGCCTAGCTCTTGCTATAGCTAAAGAGCCCTCTGGTATTTTCTCAGTTATTGTTGATCCAGCTGCAATATAAGTATTATCTTCTACCTCAACTGGTGATACTAAGTTAGTATTACATCCTATAAATACATTATTTCCAATTATAGTTTTGTATTTCGCTTTTCCATCATAATTTACTACAACAGTTCCACACCCAAAATTACATTTTTCTCCTACCTCTGCATCTCCTATGTAAGTTAAGTGAGATACCTTAGTTCCGTCACCTATTGATGATTTCTTAATTTCAACAAAATCACCTATCCTTGCATTATCACCTATAGTTGTTTCCGGTCTTATATAAGCGAAAGGTCCAACCGTAGTATTATTTCCAATCTTACTGTTTAATACTACAGAATTTTCTACAGTTACATCATCACCAATTATACTATTAGTTATTCTGTTATTTGAGTATAATACACAATTTTCACCAACTACCGTAGTTCCTTCTATGATATTCCCTGGATATACAACTGTATCTTGACCTATAATTACATCACACTCTATATAGGTGCTTCTAGGATCCTTAATTATAACACCATTATCCATATGGTTTCTATTTATTCTACTTCTCATTATATCATTAGCAACAGAAAGCTCTACCTTTGAATTTACTGCTGTAATTTCTTCTACATCAACAGAAATAGCTCCAACTTTCTTACCTTCGCTTTTTAGTATCTCTATTACATCTGTTAAGTAGTACTCACCTTGATTATTATTATTATTAAGCTTACCTAAAGTATTTAATAATGTATCTATATCAAAACAATACATACCTGAGTTAATTTCATTAACTTTTACTTCTTCTTCATTACAATCCTTAAACTCTACAATTTTCTCTACTTCTCCTTGAGGATCTCTAATTATTCTTCCATACTTTACAGGGTCACTCATTATAGATGTCAATATTGTAGCACTACATTTTTGTTCTTCATGATACTTAGTAAGTTTTGTAACTGTTTCTTCTGTTATTAGAGGCCCATCTCCAACAAATATAGCTACTGAGCCTTTTTTACCTTTTAAAAATTCTTCTGCACACATTACTGCATGCCCAGTGCCTAATTGTTCTTCTTGAACTGAGTAGAAAATATTTCTACTTTCAGTGCCCTTTCTAACTTTATCAGCACCTTTTCCAATAACCACACTTACTTCTTCTACCCCAGACTTTCTTATATTATCTATAACATGATTTATCATTTCTTTTCCACAAACTTTGTGTAGAACCTTAGGAGTATTAGATTTCATTCTTTTACCTTCACCAGCAGCAAGGATTATAGCACATTTATACAATTCATACACCTCTTCATTTAAAATGTAATTAGTCTTTCATGATAAATTATTCTACAATAATTTAAAACTAATATTTATTAAAATTTTAATATTAATCTATCATATTTATCATTTTTATATACTACTTCTATACTATTATATTGAAACTGTTACACTTTTTCAACCAAAGTATATTTTTTACATGAAAATATATATTAACGATACACTATTAACGATACACAAAATAAAAAGGAGTGCTACGCTCCTTTTTATAATTAGACTATTTCATCTTCTACTTGCTCTTCATTTTTTACTTTTTCATACTCGTCAAGTATAGATTTTTGAATTTTCTCTCTTGTTTCTGTATTAATTGGGTGAGCTATATCCTTAAACTCTCCATCAGGAGTTCTTCTACTAGGCATAGCTATAAAATTACCACTTTGACCCTCAATTATCTTGATGTCATGAACCACGAACTCATTATCTAAAGTTATAGATACTATAGCTTTCATTTTTCCTTCTGTGGTAATTTTTCTAATTCTAACGTCTGTAATTATCATGAAATTCCACCTCCAAGATGTGCTTTCATGTATTATTCTACTAATGCATTGTAAATCCTTCTATTTGTCGAAACATTTTCCATATTTTTTGTAACTTATTCGTTTTTTTCACTAGATGGACTAACAATTGCAATTCCATCTTCTCCAATGCCATAAAAATTTACTAATGAAATATAATCATCTACCAGCTTATCCTTAACTTCTACATTATCTATTAAAAAACCACTACCTAATAATTCACTATCAAATTCACTTAAAAGTTCTTTAATTCCCTTTGCAGTTCCTCCACCTCTCATAAAGTCATCTACAAATACACATCTGCTACTTCTCTTCATAGACTTTGTTGATAATGTCATAGTTTGAAGTCTATTGCTTGAACCAGAAGCGTAATTTATACTTACTGTAGTGCCTTCTGTATACTTAGTATCATGACGTACTGTAACAAGCTGAACTCCTAATTGTTTTGCAACCTCATAACCTAATGGAATACCTTTAGTTTCTATTGTAACTACATAATCCACATTCATATCTTTAAATTTACTAGCTAATATTATTGCTGAATTTTGAATAATACTTGGATTATATGCTATATCTGTTATATATAGAAAATTACCCGGAACAACTCTAGATTGCTGTCTTAGAGCTTCACACAAATCTTCTAAAAACTGTTTTCTATCTTCATTTGATTTTTCATTTATAAATCTTATTCCACCTGCAGCACCTGCTACTGTTTCTATCTTTCCCATGGATAAACCTTCTATTACTTCTCTAACTATAACTATATCTTCGCTAATAGTAGATTTTGCTGCATTAAATTTCTCTGTAAATAAATTTAAAGTTATAACCTTATTAGGACTTTCTGTTAAAACTTTTGTTATGCCAATAACCCTTTGGTTTCTATTAAATTTATGCTTAATTTTCTCCATACAAATTATACCTTTCCGAATTTTATCTTTATTTTTACCTTTATTATTCACCTTTATTCTATATGTTTTATTACTATATTACAATTACTTTTTTTATTTTCTTTAATATACTATTTAAAATAATATAAACTCATCTTATATGTTAATCACGTATTAATTAGGGATAAATATCCTCATTGTAAATAAAAGGGCTACTTCAAAATAAAGATTAAATAAATCTTCATTTTGAAATAGCCTTTATTTCAGTGTTATTTTATAATATCTATCAGCTACATACCACTATTTTCGAAGTCAAAGGATTCCTTTTAGTAAATTCATTAGCTTCTTGTATATTTCTAGCTTTAAATAAAAGTTTGCCTCCACTCTTATTTAAAACTCCACCACAAAGCATGTATTTCTGACCACCTATCTCTTTATCATCTTCTAAAAAATTTATACCTTCAAGTCCTTGCCCATCAGCCTTATACTTTAACTCAATGAATAAATCTTTGTTTCCCATTCTTTACCCCCCATATCTGTTCTCATATTTATATGATATCGAACATATGTTCAATTGTCAATATTATTTTTATTTTATTATTAAAAATTATTGTCAATGACTTTTAATTCACTACGTATCTCTTTATCTTTAAATATATATATTCAAAAACAAATAAAATATAACTATTATTTTACATATAACATTGATAATATATCTCCTTTGACTTATACTGAAAACGTATAATACTACTAAGAGATTACTTGTGGGGTGATTTTATGTTTATTAAAAACTATGAACCTATGAATGAAAACTTATGGCAAGGAAGAATAGACAGTGACGATAATTTTGATACTTTTAGATGGCATCAATGGATAACACCTCTTGATCTTAGAAGAGATGATCTTGAACCTCTTGATGGATTAAATTTTGCACTTTTAGGCTTTTGCTGCCATGAAGGTGTTAAAAAGAATAAAGGTCGTATAGGTGCCATGAATGGTCCTATATCCATCAGAAAAGAGCTTTCAAATCTACCTTGTACTTTTAATCAATCGGTAAAAATTTTTGATGCCGGAGATATCATAGTTGAGGACATTTCTCTTGCTGAAGGGCAAAAGCTTTTAAGCCACTGCGTGTCTAAGTTACTGGATTTAAATATTTTTCCTATAGTTCTAGGAGGAGGACATGAGACAGCCTTTGGAAACTATAATGGGGCTCTATCTCATCTTGATAAAATATCTTCTAAACCTCGAATCGGAATTATAAATTTTGATGCTCATTTCGATCTTAGACCATATAATAACGAGGGAAGTTCTGGAACTATGTTTAAACAAATCTCTGATATTTGTCAAGATAAAAATATGGATTTCTCCTATTTCTGTATTGGCATACAACAACACAGCAATACAGTGGACCTATTTAAAACCGCTAAAAAATTAGATGTTCAATACACCCTTGCTAAAGACATCCTATATAGTGATGGTTGGCAACTTTTAAGAGAATTAAATACCTTTATGAGAAACCAAGATTATATATATGTAACTATTTGCTCAGATGTATTTTCTGCCTCTTTTGCACCAGGGGTTAGTTCTACACAAACCTTAGGTTTAAACCCTGAGATAGTTATAAAACTACTTAAACATATTTTAAAATCAAATAGGGTTATAACTTTTGATATATGTGAAGTTGCCCCTAGATTTGATAAAGATAATATTACTTCTAATTTGGCTGGAGTAATCATATTCTCCATTGTTAATACTCTTTGCAAATTACAAAACTTACAACACAACTTTTTAACGTAATTACATAATAAAAAGTCCTTAGTCTAAGCTAAGGACTTTTTACG
>NZ_DHYX01000021.1:0-16220 GCF_002414285.1 Clostridium sp. UBA5119
TCAGAAGGCTTTCTTAGATAAATCTAATATAACTAAACTTTATGTTCTAGGTAGTACATCGGCTGTAAGTGATAATATTGTAAAACAATTAACTAAGTAGGTGAGTAAATATTAAAATTACATGTAAATTAAAGGTATTTAAAAATATTTAGTAATTATTTAAATAAGGTACATTTATATTAGATGTTTTTGAAATTGAGAGATATTAATAATTGTATTAGGATTATATATAAGTAAAAAGAAAAAATCAGCATAATAATTAAAGTAACTACCTGCTAGTAGAAGAGATTTTTACTAGTAGGTAGTTTTTGACTACTTCTATATTTAGTAAAATCTCAAATTTATAAAGAGTTTTCTACAATTAACTAGTAATATTAATAAATTAAATAGAAGGTTTATATGGAATATTATTAACAAATTTTGTTGAAATATGGAAAATAATATGATATAATTTGGGATGACATGTAAAATAATACAAAACGTAATAATAATAAATTATTATTAAAAAAATCTATATAACCATTATAGAAATATATAAATAGAGGGGGATAAAATTATGTTAAGAAAAAAGTATTTTAAAATGGCTACAATGGCAGTTATAACTACCTGCTTAGTTAGTGGTGTATATGGGGGACATGTAAATAAGATGGCTGGAAATCCAACAGAAGTATTTGCTGCGACATCAGGTTCTAAAATTTATTCTAGTACAAGACTTGGGGGAGAGAATAGATTTCAAACTGCATTTAAAATAGCTGATACTATTTCAAGCGGAAAAGTTGATGCTGTAGTTTTAGCAAATGCCTTTAATTTTCCAGATGCACTAAGTGGATCTACACTAGCTGTACAGAAGAATGCTCCAATACTTTTAGCTAGTATGAATAGTACAGATAATGCTAAGGTTGTAAGCTATATAAAAAATAAGTTAAATAAATCAGGAACAATTTACTTATTAGGAGGTAATAGTGTAATACCTGATAGCATTATAACTTCATTAAAAGCCCAAGGATATACCAATTTTAAAAGGCTTGGAGGAGCAAATAGATTTGAAACTAATTTAAAAATAGTAAGTGATTTAAATATAAAAAAGGGTACTGATATCATAGTTGCAGATTCGAAATCTTTTGCAGATAGTTTATCGTCTTCAGGAATAGCAGGAACTAAAGGAATGCCAATATTCTTAGTTGATGGAACTTTAAGAAGTGATATATTAGCTAAGATAAAATCTATATCACCAAAGAATATTTATATTGCAGGAGGGACAACAGCCGTATCGGCATCTATAGAAAATTCTTTAAAAGGAGTTGGTAATGTAGTAAGACTAGGTGGGAAAGATAGATACGAAACTTCTTTAAAAATAGCTAAATATTTTAACCAAGATACAACTACAGCTGTAATTGCTAATGGATTAAATTTTCCAGATGCGCTTACAGGGAGTGTACTAGCTGCTAAAAATAATTCTCCAGTTGTACTTGTTGGTAGCGAGGTAAGTAAACAGAGAGGATATTTAGATAGCACTAAAATAAATAAAGTGTATGTAATGGGAGGGCCTAGCGCTATATCTAATAGTATTTTATCAAAATTAGTAGAGTCATCAAAATATGATGAAGCTATTACAAATAAAGTAAGAACAATAATATACCCTAAAGCAGCTAATTATATTGGAAATTTTCCATATATCAATGATTTTTTTGTTGTAGCAGATAAATATATAAATGGAAGTGTAAATAAGTCTAATACTATTAATGCTCTTAATAGTTTTAGTTGGAATGGCATTAAAGAAGTTCTTATGAGGCCTTCAGTAGGTACTATAACGGGCGTGCCAGAAAAAGCATTTAATAGTTTTGAGGGAATATTTCCTTACTTTAAAAATGCTGGTGGAAGTGAGATTGTAGCATGTAATGTTATTAAAATAAATGTATATAGAGAGGGAAATGGAACTTATACCATAAAGTTTGTAGGTGCAAGAGGGGCAACAATTGGGTATAGAAACTGAAAATAAAAAAAAGGTAAAGATTTTATTCACAATAGCATTACTATTGTCCAGTCTGTTATTTTTTAACACAAAAAATGCATATGCTGGTGATATTGTTGATTTTTATAATTCAAATGGGGAAAATGTAGTTTATGTTTCTTCTGATTATAGTGCAACATATGCAGTAAAACAAAAAGCTGCAACTACATCTATCAGATATAGAACTATAGGATTTCAGACTAGAATTGAATTGAATGGAGAAACCTACTATACAAGAATACCATTATCTAATTTTACAGTATCTAGTGAAACTAGCGGTGGATATGTATACTCAATGTTTAAACTTGATATTAGAAATTTAGTTAAAAAGTATAAGACTGATTATCCATCAAAACCAGCAATATTTGATGAAATACTAAGTGGTGATGATAGTACAACTATATTTTTGGATGGTATAGTTACTATTTATGAAAATGGGGTAATAAAAGGAAGTTTAAGTAGTGATGGAACAGAGAGTGGAGAGGTGTATTTTACATATAATGGTTCACCTTTATATGATACTTCAAAGGTAAAATTACCACCGAGTAAGGGGTGGTCATTAATTGGATATTATGACTCACTACGAAATGGAATTAAAGAAGCAAGAGGATGGGATTATATTACAGCGAATCAATCATTATTACAGGTATTTGGTAAGCGTATGATTATAGCTGTAGTTGATAAAGAAAAAATACCTATTCAAAGAAAAGTAATAGTGGAATATAGAGATGTAGATACACAAAGAATGATTAAGACATCTTTGAAAGAAACTGTAGAAACTACTGGCAGTGCTCCAATAAAAAAAAGCTATAGTGCTGCTACAATAGCAGGATATGATTATGTATCTTCAAGTATAGTTTCGGGTGATGTATTGCACGAAGGTGGAAACCCAGTAACTATATCAATAATGCCAAAAGGAGTTAATAAAGTTACATTTTATTATAAACAAAGGAAAGTTACAAATACAGGAAAAATTAAATTTGACCCAATAGAAACATCTTGGACTAATGAGGGTAAAATTTCAGAAGGAGTTGGTGAATATCCAATAAATGTTTCCTATGAGGGAGATAATCCTATGGAAGATATAGGATATTGGGAAGGCGAGCATGATACTGGAGAAGTAGATGAGGATGGAAAAAGTATCATAGAACCATGTGCTGGCACATTTCCTGTTAGTTTTGAACTCGATAATATTAACGTTACTGGGGCAACTAATGAAATTATAGATGGGGCGGAAGGACTAGTTAATATAGATAAGGAGGGTGCACAGCTTCAATTGAAGGGTGTTGGGGAGTGGAAAGAGCCTATTTTTCAAGCACCAGACTGTGGATGTTCATATGAATTGCCAGATACACCAGAAGCACCCACTGGAGAAAGTTCTTACTATAACATAGATTGGACTAAAAGTAGTATAGAAGTTACAGAGCCTATAGACAAATGGATTAATAATCCCGTCCCTTATAAGATTGATATATTGGCAAAGGATAATCTTTCTGGATTTGCGGAAGGTAGTAAGGTTACAGTAAATGATAGCAGTCACTATAAAAATGATAAAGAAGATAATATACCAGAAGGAAATTTAGAGTATAACACAAGTTTATGGATTACAGATGGAATTTACGAAATAGATGTTAAAGCCGATGATATTGCAGGTAATGAACATTCAGAATCCTATGAAACATACTATATAGATGGAAATAGTCCAGAAGTAAGCTTTAATGTAACTAATAAAATTTTTTCAGTAGAAAATGGTTCTGTAAGAAAGTCAAGTAAAAAAGGTTCTGATGACTCTTACTATGGTACACTAACTGCTAGTGATAATTTATCAGGAGTATCTAAAATCCAATATAAATGGACATACTGGAATAATAAGCCTGATTATGGCTATGAAGTTATTTACGAGAGTCCGTATACTTATATAGACAGATATGAGGAAGTAATATCAGAGGAAATAGAAAAACCTGTGGGAGATAACTTATATCTTCACGTTGAAATGTGGGATGTAGCTGGAAATTATACTTATCAAAGCTTTGGACCTTTTGAAGATCCTATAATGTTAAAAAATTTTAAAGTTACAGATATTAGAGATCCTCGATGGAAAAGTATATTTTGGAAAGATGATAAGTATAAAGAATATACAGGTAAAATGTTTAAAGTGAATGAACTAGGAATAGATGAAAAATCTCATACTACATTAAAAAATTCTTTTCCAAAAAAAGGATATGCCTTTTACTTTGATATAACTTCAGAGTATTTATATAGGGATAATGACCGAATAGAGATTACACCTAACTTCTACTATGTAAAAGGTGATAAAAGAACAAGGGTGGATTGTTATTATGACAATAAAAATAATCCCCTTGTAGCCTTTGGAAGTAAACATGATGATTCTAGTATAAACTTAAGAACTAATAGGTATGGAGATGTACTTATAGGTAATTATAATAAGTTAATTTTAACAAGAGGAGTCAGAATTACAAAGGGACGAGAATGGAAAGACTACGATGGAATCAAGGGATGGAAGGATGAAATTCAATATACTGATGGAAAAGAGCAGTGGTGGTATGGAAAATACTTTATTCCTTCATCTAGTTTCTTTGTAAAAGCGGGAGATAGTCCTAGGCCTGAAAATCGCTTAACAGGTGGGAATATATTAATTAATTTTGAAATTGTAGCATATAAAAACGGTATAGAAACATTTTCTACGGATCAAATATTTAGCTATAATTTATCACAGTGGGAATTAGAGGGTGGACCTAAAAATTCTAATTACAAAACTGGAGATGTAATAATATACAATGGTAAATATGGAGTGGACAGTGATCACTCCGGTAGAGTTATACATTAATAATATTTTTAGATACAGGGAATTAAATATTATTAATACAAAAAATCAACAATAAGATAAGGGTTGGTATATAAAATTATCAATGTATCAACTCTTATATTATTAAAGTTAAAGTAGTTAATTTAATGGTTTAAAGTTAATAATGTTACTGATGAAATGTAACAATCATATATAAATATATATGTTGCAAATTCCAAAAACTTATTGGAAATATTATTGCATTATGATATAATTTTAGCTGTGCATTAAAAAAATGGGATATAAAATGTCATATAAGATAAGTTTATATTAAATCACAGAAGAAAGAAGTGTGAAATATAAGTGGTTTATGTTATTATGGGAACTTTTTCCGCAGGTGGAAATTTTGATAAAGTTAAAGCAAGTTATGATGGTAATAATATTGAGTTCACCAATAGTATTAATACAGTGGAGGAATTAAGAAATAAGTTAGTAGATATAGATCCGCATATAATCATAATTGATTATAACTATGATGATAGAAAAGAAGCAGTAGAAATTATATGTAGCAAATTAACAGATTGTAAATTTGTTAATTTCAACGGAAGCACAGATAATCTAGATACTAATTTAAAGGAAGTAATAAATTCAGTAAGAAAACATAAGGATAAAAATAAAATATCGATTAATGATGATATAAAAATTTTGCATATTGGCAATAAAGATAAAACTGATAAATTTAAATCTAATAATTCTCAATTAATAAGTAATACATCTAAATATAATATGAGAAAAAATGATAAAAAACCTGTAATTGAAAAAGAAGTATTAAAAGTAGTAACTTTTAGGTCAGATTCTATAATTACGTTTATAAGTAATGCATCTACAGGAAAATCATACTTAAGTTGGAATTTAGCACATGCACTATCCAAGATGTATAAAGTTGCTTATATAAATATTGACGAAAGTAATACTGCTAGTTGTTATTTTGGAATAGATGAAGAGAGAGAATATTTACCCTTTAATGATATAGATAGAAAAAACCTGAAGGATATTGTGGAAGAAGGGTATAAGGTAAATAAAAATCTAATAGTTTATACAGGGTCATTTGGGGTAAAGATTAACATTAAAAATGAAGTCCTATTTAAACTAATAAATCAATTACGTAGTGATAACAATGTAGTTATTATAGATACAGCAACGGGGTTTAATGACAATTTAGTAACAGCAATTAATTATAGCAACGATATTGTATTTGTGTATGATTTAGACAATGCTCATCTAAAGCTCAATGAGATGCTTCTAGATAAAATAGAGGGAAATATAAACAGTAATAATACCATAGCTATAATAAACAATGTGGTTAATGGAAGTAAGGAATTAAATAGTATAAATAAATATTTAAAAGGAACAAGTAAATTTAAAGATGTTTTAAGTATTAGAAATTGTGGACAAGCAACCTATGATTATATGTATTCTAGTACTTGTAATTACTTACAAGATGATAATGAGTTTAGTAGTGATATAGATATATTAATTGAAACTCTTAAACTTCAAGGAAAAGAGAAGAATTCAAGTAGTAAGAAGGGTATTTTTAATATATTTAAGGGAGGAAAATAAATGAAGCTTGGGGTTAAGAAAAAGAAGTATTCCACCTATTCAAAGGAGAAAAAGAAGAAAAGCAATATTAAGATTATTGCGATAATACTAGGAACCACTATATTAGTAGTATGCATTTATCAATTTGGGGTTATGAAATATTATAGAAATAAAGTTGAAAGAGAAACTATTGCCAAGATAACTGATAGTGAAAGTGAATATGTTAAAGCGTACGCACTTAATAAACCTATAGAAAAAGGAAATTTAATAACTAGTGAGGATTTAGTAGAAGTAACTGTAAGGAAAAACTTAGTACCTGAAACTTATTTAGATAACATAGGTAAGTTAGAAGGGTTAGTTACAAGAATAGGAGTAAGTACTAATACTGTTTTATCCACTGATATGTTAATTAAAGTAGATGAAGAGATAACAGATCCTATTAAAAATCAAGACTATGATTGGATTAAAGTGCATGCTTTCCTACAACCTAATGATTATGTAGATATACACTTAAAGGAAAAAGACGGTACAGACACAATAGTTACTTCTAAAAAGAAGATATTAAACCTGAATGGAACTGTTTTTGCTATTAATATTAGTGAAGAGGAAAGAGCTTATATTAATAATGCGACAGTAAAAGCATCTTTAATGGAAGGCGAGCTATATACTTCTATTTATCCAGATCCTGAGAATCAAAAGCCTGCTAGTGTTACATATAAATTGGACTCTGAGATTGAAGAAAAAATAAAGAATGATCCTAACATTGTAAAAAAATCTGCGGAGAGTATGAAAAACAATGGAAAGGAAGAAAGTTCAAGTAACACAACAAGTGGTTCTAATAGCGTTAAAACTACCAATGATGTAGAAAAACCAAATTTTATAGGGGGAGATTAGGATGGGAATTTTAGTAGCATTTTGGTCACCATTACATGGAAGAGGTACAACCTCAAATTGTATTGCTTCTGCAATGCAATTTGGCTATAGATATAAAAATAATGTGGTTATAACTCATACGCACTATACTAGATCTACTATGGAAACAGCTTTTTTAAAAGGAAATGAAACAGAAGATTTACTAACTTTTTCTGATTTAGGTATAGACAGCATAGAAAGAGCTCTGCAGACTGGTGAGCTAAGAGAAGAAGATTTTGTGAGTTATTGTAATAAAGTAAGTGATAATGTATATCTTCTAAGCGGGTCTCAAAAGGCTAATAGTGAATTATTTAACAAATCTGTAGGAGAGACATTTCAAAACATATGCAGATTTTCAAAAAAAGCAAACTCTATAACCTTTGTAGATATAGAAAGTGGATTTACTAAAGATATAGCAAGTAGGGTTTTAGAACTAGCAGATATAGTAGTTGTCACATTAGACCAAACTAATATATTTTGTGAAGACTTTTTTAATAATCAGATTAACCATCTTGATAAAGAAAAAGTTATTGCTATGATAGGAAGATATGATTGGGAAAGCAAATACTCTAAAAAATACATAGATAAAGAATTTAATCAAAATGTTTATGTATTACCTCAACTTACTGAATATCTTGATGCTCTTAATAATCATAGAGTAAACGAATTTTTTAGAAATTATAATTTTTTAGAAGAAGAAATGTTCTTTGATGAGTTAAATAGATTAAATGAGGAGATAGTGGAGAGAGCAAAAGCCATAGGAGTGAACTTTGAACCTAAAGAGTTAGTTACTGGTAACTCAAATAAATCTAGGTTTAGATTATTCCGAAAGAGATACGCTTAGAAAGGGGTTTATATATGTTAAATTTCTTAAGAACAATCTTTCGTGGCAAGGAAAATGAAAACACAAGTAGTAAATATACTATTGATGCTATTCAGGAGTTTGTGGAAGAAAATATAACTAATTTGATACAGTCCTCAATTGATGATTTAGGAAAATCTTATGAAGAGATATTAAATGCTAAAAAAAGAAAAGAACTTTTTAAGAAACAGTTAAGTTTATGTGGATTAGGAGATATTGCGTCTAAGCAATTTATAAAAAGTTGGATTTCGGATTTAATTACACAAAAATATGAAGTGAATGAAGAAAATATAGATTATATAATTAATTTTGATTTTCCAACAGTGTATGATAAGTTTTGCATTATTTTAAATAAGTATAAGAAGATGTACGGATATGATGCATTGAAGATGATGATAAAAGAAAATAACCTAGATGAACTTAAGGACTTTAATAATGAGAAGATGTTCGTAATAACTGAAGAGGATATTAATCATATTTATGAAGATACATCTTATAGTTTTATGAGTTTTGAAGATAAGCTAGAAATAATTGTTCAAAGAGTTTATGAGAGAACGCATGGGTTATCAGTTGTAGATGAAATTAGAGATCAACGATGTGATGGATTAAGCTTAGGAGTATCAGGAATACCCATAGACTTTATATATAAGATAAGCGATATGAATATAAAAAATAAAGAAGATATTAAATATCCCTTGTCTTATGAGAGTGTTTGGCTATATTTTTCAGGAAAAGAAATTTATTTAAGTATTCTATCATTTGGATCACAAAGAGAACTAGAGAGAGTATGTAAAAAGTTATATAAATTTAATAACCAAAAGCAATTTACAAAGGCAGATGGATTTATATTTAATAATATGGCAGACTTTTCAAGAATATCAGTTTTTAGACCACCCTATGCAGAAGGATGGGCTGCTTTCATAAGAAAGTTTGATATTGATGGAAATTTAGATACTCTTATTGAAGGAGAAAATGCTGATATAGTTGGAAATATTATTAAGTTTATAGTAAGAGGGAAGCAAAATATATGCTTTTCAGGACAACAGGGAGTAGGAAAAACAACCATGCTAGTGGGAGGATTAAAAAAAATGTATCCTAATGTAACCCTAAGAGTATGGGAGAGTTACTTTGAAACATTTTTAAGATTTAAAATGCCCTACAAAAATATTTTTACCTTAAGGGAAATTGCTGAGCTAGATGGTGAAAAAGCTTTAGATAGTTTAAAAAAGACTAATGGACAAGTTACGGTTATAAGTGAAGC
Source organism: Clostridium sp. UBA5119 (assembly GCF_002414285.1). NCBI lineage: Bacteria > Bacillati > Bacillota > Clostridia > Eubacteriales > Clostridiaceae > Clostridium > Clostridium sp. UBA5119. The sequence continues at coordinate 9,452 of NZ_DHYX01000021.1, forward strand.
AGCTGAGGATAGAATAAAAGCTTATGTAGTAAAAGGCGCGCTGGCAGCAGCAGAAGCAGTTATGTGGACAGATCATAGTGAAACGCCACGAGATTTAGTACAAAGTCATAGAAATGCTTGTATAAACGTAGGAGTTTTTAGAGATGAAAATAAAGCAGAAGAACAGGTTATTAGCATTTTAGATTTTGATATTCACTTAAAAAAAGATGCTATTGGTCAAAGATATATTGAAAGAATAACAGAATTTATTAGACTAGATGAAGAAGGTTATTTATCAAGTGCTGACGAAGAAGCCTTTAGATTAAATGCTAAAAAGTATTTTGAAGATAGAACTAATGCAGAAAAGTATAAGGCAGTAAATATTGTTGAGTATGATATTGACAATAAAGCATATATCATTAAAAATACTATTTCAGAAAAAAGGAAAAAGGATATTTATTATAGTGTAATGGATTATGATAAAGAAGAATTTGCGGATTTGATGTTATATTTAGAAAAATGTGTATGTGGAGGCCTTTAGATGGGATTTATAGCCTGGATGTGGATAGGAATTGCAATTATATCGATATTAATATTTATATTTATAAGATATAAGCAGTCTAATAAAATCCAAAACAAAAAAATAGTTAAATTATTTAATAGGATATTTAACCGTCTTAATAAAGTTTCATTTTTAAACCATAAGCTACAGAGCATAAAGGTTAGAATATATAATAATAGTCTTGACGAAGAATGGTTAATTAAATATAGAACAATTTTATATTTGATAATATCTTGGATTGTAGGAATTACATCTATTATATTTGTTATTTTATATTTCATTGATAATTTATATGTAACTTTTACTTTAATATTTTTTAGCTTTCAAGTAAAAAATATGACTTTAGATTATCTCATTGGTGATGATACAAATTTTTTGGTGGGAATATACAATTATTCTATAGAACTACAGCAGGCATTTACACTAACTAAAGATGTTCATTTAGCAATAGGCGAAGCCAATAGTAATTCAAGTAATTATAATTTAGTAAAGCGTATGGAAGAAGTAGATGTACTTCTTGATGATGCTGTAGCTATTGAGGAATTTATAACAGAATGTCCCAATGAATATTTAAAGCTATTAATTATTAACTGCAATTTAGTAAATGAGTATGGTGATAAAAAGGATATAGATGGTAAATCTGTTTTTTTAGAAAATATTTTTTATAATAATCAAAATATAGAGACGGAAGTATTCAAACGAAGACAATTGCAATTTTGGCTTAGAGGAATGGCTCTTATATGCATATTACCATTATTATCTTTTAGCCCCTATGATGCATGGGTTGGAAGTAAGTTACCTATGACAAATATTTTTTATAAGGCTGAATCTGGATTTATTGTAAAATTAGCTATAACAGCTTTATCCATAACTTGTTTCTATATTATAAAGAGCCTTGAGAATATACATGGCAGGAGAAATATAAAGGAAAGAAAGTTTTTCTGGGAGGAAGTATTTTTTAAGGTAGATATAATAAAAAGATTTATAAAAATGTTAGTACCTAAGAATAATAGTCGAAAAGGCTATAAATATAAGTTGCTTATCAGTCAAAGCGGAGATTATACGAAAGTTGAATATATATATCTTAGAAAAGTTTTATTAGCTCTTGTAGGGTTTATACTTACCGTATGTATTTCTATTTCTGTAAAAAATATAACAGAAATAATATATTAGAAGATCAAACTGCAGAATTTAACAGTAAAGTTATAGTAGTAGAAAATAAGCAAGAGTATTCTAAAGAGCTTGAGAAAAAATTAATTAAAGAGGTTGATTTAAATAATCTTGAAGGAACCTATGAAAATTTAAAGCAAAAACTTATATATTATGGAGTTAATACAAATGTGGATGCTACGGTTAAAAGGATAGTAGAAAAAAGAGTGGCATTAGAAAATATAGGTTTAAGTTGGTATGATATTCTGATTAGTATTATTGTTGTAGCTTTACTTTACAATGTACCAGAAGCAGTTTTAAAGATGAAAGCTAAGATGCGAAGATATGAGATGCAGAATGAAGTAATAATATTTGAAACTATTATACTAATATTCATGTACCATGAAAATGCAACTAGTGAATTAATTCTTGAATACATGTCCAAGTTTGCAGATATATTTAAAATACAAGTGGATGAAGTGCTTAAGGAAATAAGAAAATCAGATATGGAAGCCTTAGAAATGTATATTCAAGAGATAAAATATAAGCCTTTTCTAAGTCTTATAAGAAATATAATTAAAGCTGAAAACATAAGAGTACAAGATGCTTTTATAAGCTTGGCAGATAATAGACGTAACTATTTAATGAATAGAAAAGAGGAGAATAGAAGACTAGTTTATAAAAGCGTATCTAAAAGTAGATTAATTTCTATGATTCCAATTAACTTAGTAATAATTGCATATATATCAGTTCCTATGCTTTATGTTGCTTTTGTTCAGTTAGATAACTCACAAAATGAGCTAATGGAGCTTCAAACAGAGCAACATGACAACATGGAATATAATATAAGTGATTAATAGAAATTTATAAAAATGGGGGAGAATTAAAAATGGAAGAAAATAATCAAAATGCAGCAATTAAAATTGCTATAGGGGTAATAATGACATTAATACTTGTTGGAGCGATGATAACTTTATTCTTAAAGGTCGTTCCTTCAATAGATAAGGCAAACAGTAAAATTGATACAATTTCATCACAAATGGATATGATTTATTTTAAATCCTATGATGATACAGAAGTTTCAGGGTCAGAAGTTATTTCAGCTATAAACACAAAAGCTTCAAGTGATATAACTGTAAAGGTAACAACTCAGGCGGGAACTGAAGCGACATATAATAGTTCAACTTATAATATAACAAATGTAAATGATAAAAATTATATAGAACCAACAGCTAAATTTGACTCTACAGTTGAAAGGAATTCTAATAATGCTGTATCAGGAATAACTTTTGTACAGTTAGCGAGCAAATAATCTATGGGAGAGGATAAAGGGTATAGCTTAAGCTGTACTTTTATCCTCAAATATGGGGATTGAAATGGATAAGAAAAAGAATTTTTTAAGCTATGTATTTTTAGTGATAATTGGAATAATGATAGTTTCTTTTGTAAAGATTATAAATCATAAAAAAGAAATAAATAATTTACTCGAAGCAGAAGACATTTCAAAGCTAAATGTTGCTACGGAAAAGCTATATGATAGTAAAGACAGTAAGGTTAATTATAAAAATGAGTTAGACAATAATATTAATACTATCACTAACTCAAGTGATAAAGTTACAAAGAAAACTAAGAATGGAAGAGATTTTTTATCACTTAATGAAGAGAAAACTGTAGATAATAATATTGCTAAAACAGAAAACGGAAATAAATATCAAGACTATATTAATGATGATTTTGATTTATTAGCAAGGCTTATATATAGCGAAGCCGGCAATCAACCATATATGGGTAAAGTTGCAGTGGGAAATGTTGTCCTATATAGGTCTAGAGAAAATAATGAAAGTATAGAAAGTGTTATATATAGCAAGAATCAATTTGATGGCATAAATACAGATAGTTTTAATAAGGAACCTAATGAAGAATCAAAGAAAGCTGCTTTAGAAGTTCTAAATGGCGGACAAGCAATAAACGAAGGATATTATTTTGCTAATCTAAATTTGTGTAGCCCTAATTGGGCTAAGAATAGAACTTTTATTTGCCGTATAGGAGACCATTGGTTTTTTAGAAAGGGATGATTCAATGGGAGATTCAATTTTAAATAGCGTAGTAGCGTGTATAATTGGGTTATTTCTATTATTTGTAGGTCCAATTTATTCGGCCTATGAGTCTACAGATAAAATAAATGATACAATGGCTCAAAATGCACTTAGTAGTTTTCAAAAAAATGTTAGAAAAAATGGATATATAGATACAAAAATGTATATTAAATTTTTAAATGAATTAAATGTAACGGGTAAAGTTTATACAATCACAATGGTTCATACAAGTAATTTGGTTTATCCAAGTAGTGAGAATGAAGATGACTATGAATTACATGAAATAGAATATGGAACGGATAATATATTAGAAGCTATTAAAGATGGTTCTACTAAATATTCTATGAAGTATGGAGATGATTTTAAACTTACTATAAAAGAGAGAGAAGTATCTCCAAGCAGAGCGTTATTAAATATCATTACAGATAAGAACAAAGCTAGTTTATTAACTTTCAGCGGTGGAGGAATGGTTGAAAATGAGGTAGCGGAATAATGAATAGTAAAAACTCTTTATTAATAGCTATTGTGTTAATTTTTGTTATGTATGTTCCTATAAAAATTAATCAAATATCAGTGGAAAAGAGTAATAAAGTAAAGGTGGAATATGATGAAGTAGTAGCTACTGCTAGTTCAGATGCAGCAAGACAATTAATATATGCAGCTGATAGCTATTCCAATGAGAATTTAGCTGAAGGTAAAAAGATTGATTATAGAGATATGAATTTAAACTTAGATAAAGCATTAGATAGATTTTATAGAACTTTATTCCTTAATTTAAATATAGAAGAAGACTATGCTCTTCAACAAGGAATTAAATTCAGAATGCCCATAAAGATTGCAACTGCCTATGATGGTTACTACATAGATTATTTCAAAAAAGATGGTCAAGGCGAGCAATGGTCAGAATTAAAACCATATTCATTGGTGGATGAGAAAAATAATTTAATTATAAATTTTACTTTAGATGACTATGTATATATAAAGGATTTATCTACTAATGTTATAAGTGAAGGTAAAAGAAAAGAATTTGAATCAAAATATCCTAAGAGTTGTCTTAAAGATGGTAAGACTTTTAATAATGTTAAAGGTCAAGTTATAAATAATATGATAAAGAATGATTTAGAGTATTACACATATTACTCAAATGATATTGCAAAAATGAATAACTGGCAGTTAAGCTACGATATTCCTTACTGGGGAAATAGAGCTATAGATAGCGTAGCTTTCATGGCATTTTACCAGGGAGAAATGTTTATAGGCAGTGACAAAGTGTATAATAGCTATGGATTTGGTAGCACTAAAACAGTTAACAAAAAAGATATATATGGTTATAAAAAGAATGGAAGAAAGATGTATTCTACCACAATTGACGGTGATGAACCTACTTATTTTTCCAATGAATATGAAGCTGCTATAGATGGATATGAACCTGACTTAGAGTTTTATGGAAAGTAGGGACTGAAATTACTATTTATAATTAAAGTCTATTGTATAGATATGTTTATAATTTAAAATTTGCATAAGAGAAAAATATTAAGGGGGATAAATTTATGTTAAGAAAAAAATATGGAAAAATAATGATTGCTAGTTTAATAACAACTACTTTAATTTCAGGTTTTGGTGGAGGTGTGATATCTTCACTTATGGCTGATATAACTGGAATACCCAATACGGTTTATGCTTATTCAGATAGTTTTAATCCTAATAAATATGGAATGAGAACTGAAACAGGTTGGGTAACATCTAAAGTTAAATGTATAGATAATATTCCTGAAAATGCTACACTTGATCAGCTTAAAAAAATGTCCATAAAAATTAGTCCTGAAACACATCCTCAGTTATTTATGGAAAATGGTATGGCACCAGGCACAAAAACATTTAATGTAGGTAATATGAACTTAACAAATGAAATTTACTATTGGTCATTTTATGATGAAAAGTTTGGGATTCAACAGGATATGTTTATAAAGATCTTAAGCATGGAAGCAACCAATGAATCACCTAAAATTACAAAGACATATAGTAGTTATTATGTAACTAATGGGATAAGCGAAGGAGGTAAAATACCTGCAACTACCTGTATAGTTCATAATAAGACATATTATGATGCATTAAAAGCTGAAACCTCTACCACTACACCACCTAAACCTATACCAACGGATAAAACTTATTCAGCAAGTAGACTTGGTGGAGCCACTAGATGGGAAACTTCTACTGCCATTGCAAAACAAGTTAATGGAAATAAGTTAGATGCAGTAGTTCTTGCTAATGCTTACAATTTTCCAGATGCTTTAACTGGTACTACTTTAGCAGGAAATAAGAAGGCTCCAATATTATTAGTTGGTAATAATGATAAAGATACCGTTACTTTAAACTATATAAAAAATAACTTAAAGTCTACAGGTACAGTTTATGTTCTAGGAGGTTCTACTGCTGTGTCTGATGGTACTTTAAATAAAGTAAAGTCACTAGGATTTAAAAACATTAAAAGACTTGGTGGCTCAGATAGGTATGCTACTAATATGTCTATAGTGAATGAATTAAATGTTTCTAAAGGTTCTAGTGTTATTATAGCTAATTCTATGAGTTATGCAGATAGTCTTTCTATATCAGGAATTTCAGGTGCAAGTAATATGCCTATATTCCTTGTAAATGGTAGTTTAACATCTTCTACTTTAAATAAAATAAAATCAATAGCACCTAAAAATATCTATATTGTAGGTTCTACAACTGTTGTAAATAGTAACATAGAAAAACAATTAAAATCTTATGGAAATGTTGTAAGGCTAGGTGGAAAAGATAGATTTGAAACATCTTTAAAAATTGCTAACTACTTTACAAAAGATACTCAAACTACAGCGTTAGTTTCATATGGACTAAACTTCCCGGATGCTTTAGCGGGTGGAGCATTAGCAAGTAAAACAGCTTCTCCAATATTACTTGTAAATGGAGATGTTACAGCTCAGAAGGCTTTCTTAGATAA
>NZ_DHYX01000110.1:0-9565 GCF_002414285.1 Clostridium sp. UBA5119
CACTAACTTAATGACATTGAGCTATTGCTGTGCTTTTTTTATAAAAGTAATTATGTTATAATGAACTTGAAAATAAAAGTGTATTGAAGAAACTATTGAGACAACTATATTTATAGTTATCATAGCTTAATTTATTTCTGAATTTTGAAAAAATAATATAAATAAATATAATACTTGGGAGGTTAATTTATGAAAACTGATATTGAAATTGCTCAAAGTTCAAAGATGATACCGATTTTAGAGGTAGGAAAAACCTTAGGCTTAACTGAAAATGATTTAGATCTTTATGGAAAGTATAAAGCAAAGATATCCTTAGATGTTCTTGCAAATAGAAAAGATAAGGATGATGGGAAACTTATATTAGTTACAGCAATTAATCCAACTCCAGCAGGAGAAGGAAAATCTACAGTAACTATAGGACTTGGTCAAGCACTTTGCAGTTTAGGCCAAAATGCTGTTATAGCATTAAGAGAACCTTCATTAGGGCCAGTTTTTGGAGTTAAGGGAGGTGCTGCGGGTGGCGGATACGCTCAAGTAGTACCAATGGAAGATATAAATCTTCATTTCACAGGAGATATGCATGCTATTACAACAACAAACAACTTGTTATCAGCAGCTATAGATAATCATATTCATCAAGGAAATGAACTTCGAATAGATTCAAGAAGAATCATATTTAAAAGGGTTTTAGATATGAATGATAGAGCTCTTAGAGATATAGTAGTTGGTATGGGTGGTAAGCCAAATGGATTTTTAAGGGAAGATGGATTTACAATTACTGTTGCGTCTGAAATAATGGCAATATTATGTTTGTCTAACAATCTTATGGATCTTAAAGAGAGATTTGGGAAAATACTTGTGGCATATAATCTTGATGGAAACCCAATATATTGTAAGGACTTAAAAGTTCACGGTGCAATGGCTATGCTAATGAAGGATGCTATAAAACCTAATCTAGTACAAACATTAGATAATACGCCAGCAATAATTCATGGAGGACCGTTTGCAAATATTGCTCATGGTTGTAACAGTATACTTGCAACTAAAATGGCATTAAAGCTAGGTGATTATGCTATTACTGAAGCAGGATTTGGTGCAGATTTAGGAGCAGAGAAATTCTTTGATATTAAATGTAGATATGGAAGATTAAAACCAAACTGCGTAGTTATAGTTGCAACAATTCGTGCATTAAAACATCATGGTGGAGTTAAAAAAGATGAATTAAATATTCCAAATGTAGAAGCATTATCTAGAGGTGTTGTGAATCTAGAGAAACAAATAGAAAACATACAAAAATTTAATGTTCCAGTAGNNAAATTCATATCAGATAGTGATGAAGAAGTTAAGTTCATAGAAGAGTTCTGTAAAGCTAAGGGTGTAGAAGTATCGTTGACCGAAGTTTGGGAAAAAGGAGCAGAAGGTGGAAAAGACTTAGCTAATAAAGTTATTTCAACTATTGAAAATAAAGAAAGTAAGTTCCGAGTTTTATATAATGAAGAACTAGATATTAAAGAAAAAATAAAAGTTATTGCAAGGGAAATCTATGGAGCAGATGATGTTGAGTTTACAACATCGGCTAAAAAACAGATTAGCGAAATCGAAAAATTAGGACTTCATAAAGTGCCTATCTGCGTAGCTAAAACTCAAAATTCTCTTTCTGACAATCCTACTTTATTAGGAAGACCATCAGGATTTAATATATCTGTAAAAGAAGTTAAATTATCAAATGGAGCAGGTTTTATAGTTGTTTTAACAGGAGCTATAATGACTATGCCAGGACTTCCAAAGGTTCCTGCTGCAAATAAAATAGATATTCATGAAGATGGAACTATAGAAGGTCTATTCTAAATTCTTTAAATTTAAATTAGATTATATATTAATTAACTTAACAATTAATCAGATATAATTAAAATTTATTTACTAATCCTATAAAAATCATAGGATTAGTTTTTTTTTATAAATTTTAATAGAGAGGAATTAAAATTTATTTAAACAGAATACTATAACTAAGATTATCTAAATTGTAGAAATTTTTAAATAAGAAATTCACAGAAAAATGAATTAAAACTTGCAATGAATATATACAAATGGTGTTAAATGTGTTATTATTATATACGGTAAAGTTAATATGTCAGGAGGCAGTAAAATGAATAAACTTGAAGTGTTTAATTCGCTTAAAGAGACATCACATTTAGGTGGCGGAGATAGTCAATTGAAAATGCAACACAACCTAAATAAACTTACAGCGAGAGAAAGAGTTCTTANNACATTATTAGATGAAGGAACATTTGTAGAAATTGGTGCTCTTGTTTCAGACAATGGAGCCGGTGTAATTACTGGTCATGGAACTGTAAATGGTAAACTAGTATTTATATATAGTTGTGACTATACAGTTGAAGGTGGAACTTTTACAAAAGCTATGGGAAGAAAAATAATAAATATTCTTGATAATGCTGCTAAAATAGGTGCTCCTGTAGTTCAAGTTATTGATTCCATAGGTGGAAAATTAAATGAAGGAATAGAATTACTTGGTTCCTATGGATTAGTTTTAAATAAGTATGCTAAGTTAAGCGGTGTAGTTCCAAGAATATCAATTATATGTGGTCCTTGTAATGGGATAACATCATTAATTGGTACAATGAGTGATGTAGTGGTTGCTGTAGATGAAATAAGCGATTTAAGTGTATCTTCTTTAAGTAAGCTTACTGAAAAAGAAGGTAAATATGTGGATAAATCAATGGTGAGCAGTGGAGTAAGTGCTAATAAAAATAGTAATGCACACATAAATACTGCTACTGAAGAAGAAGCATTCCAAGTTGTGAAAAATATAATTTCTTATATGCCATCAAATAATTTAGAATTACCTGCTATTAGTGATGAAGATTTAAATTTAAATTTAAGTAAGCTAAATCTTGATGAAATGGTTGAAAAGGACAATTATTCCTTAGATGAAATATTAAATACTATAACTGATGTAGATAGTATTATAGAGATATATAGAGGATTTGCTACAAACTTTAGAACTGTACTGGGGAAAATCAACGGTTTGACAGTTGGAATTATATTAAACTCTAATAATAAAGAAATTGATAATTTAGGAGTAAATAAGGTTGCAAGTTTTGTGAAATTATGTGACAGTTTCAACGTATCAATTTTAAGCTTAGTAGATACTAAAGGAGCATCAGTTTCTTTAGAAGAAGAAAATAATGGACTTGCTAAAAATATAGGAAAGCTTATGTATTCGTTAATTGATGCTTCAGTTCCAAAGGTTTCTTTAATTATTGGAGAAGCATATGGTCTTGGATATGAAGTATTAGCTTCAAGAGAATCAGCTTTTGATATTACAATGGCTTGGCCAACAGCAAAAGTATGTTTAACAAATCCAGAAGAATATATAAAAGGATTACACAAAGATGAGATATTTAGTTCAGAGGATCATAAACAAGGGGAAAAAGATGTAATTGCTAAATATTATGATGAAGTAACAAGTCCATATAATTTAGCTAAAATGGGAATTATAGATGATGTAATAAAACCAAGCGAAAGCAAGCAAAGGATATTTGCTATGCTAGATATGTTACAAAGTAAAAGAGAATTAAAATATCCTAAAACACATGGTAGTACACTAGTTTAGGAGGAGTAAAATATGAAAGAAACATTATTCAGAAACTTCACTCTAGATAATTTATCCTTTGCATTAGGTGTAGCTGCCATTGCTATGATAATAGTGTTTGGAGTATTAATAGCACTTATGCTAATAATTAAGTTACAGAGCTTTTTATTAGGACGAGATTATAAAAAGAAATCCAATACTAATGATGAGCCTAAGGAAGAATCAATTACGGTAAGTGAAGTTGATAACACTGTGCAAGCAGTAGATATTAATAAAGAATATGAGTTAGTGGCAGCTATAATGGCATCACTATCTGCTCATACTGGTAAACCACTAGATGAGCTAAATATAAAGAGTATAAAAAGGATTAATAATAATTCAAGTTGGAGAAGTGCTTCTATTAAATAGAAGCATTGTTAGGAGGATATTTCATATGAAAAAGTACAATGTTACAGTTAATGGAAATTTATATCAAGTAGAAGTAGAAGAGGTAAAGGGTGAATTTGCTACACCAGTAGCACCAATAGCACCAGCACAACCAGTACAACCAACACAACCAGTAGCTCCAGCGGTAGCATCAACTCCAGCACAATTTCCAGCTGCATCACCAGTAGCATCAACAGCAGATGGTGCAAAGGTAGAAGCGCCAATGCCAGGAACAATAGTTAAGGTGATTGCAACTAAAGGTGCAACAGTTAAACAAGGAGAAGTTCTCTTTGTGCTTGAAGCTATGAAGATGGAGAATGAAATAATGGCTCCAGCAGATGGAACTGTAGTAGAGATAAATGTAACACAAGGAGCCGCAGTTAATACTGGAGATATATTAGCTGTTATTGGATAATAGGAGGTCAACTTAAATGAACGTTTTTGAAGTAATTAAGGATTTGTTTGCCTCTTCTGGATTTGCAGCATTAACATGGCAGCAAGCAGTGATGATAGGAGTATCTTTAGTTTTCGTGTGGTTAGCAATTGGTAAAAAATTTGAACCTCTTTTGTTATTACCTATAGCCTTTGGTATGTTACTTACTAACATACCATTAGGTAATATTATGGCCGAGCCTGTAGGTAAGGAAGTAGGAGGATTGTTATATTACTTATCAAAAGGAGTTAAGTTGGAGATATTCCCTCCACTTATATTCTTAGGGGTAGGAGCAATGACAGATTTTGGTCCATTACTTGCTAATCCATCTAGTGTACTTATGGGAGCGGGGGCGCAATTTGGTATTTTCTTTGCTTTTGGAATAGCTATTCTTTTTGGATTCACACCACAAGAAGCTGCATCTATAGGAATTATAGGAGGAGCAGATGGTCCTACAGCTATATTCTTAACTAATAAGCTAGCAGGACATTTACTAGGACCCATTGCAGTGGCAGCATATTCATATATGGCACTAGTGCCACTTATACAACCACCAATAATGAAGGCTCTTACAACTAAAGAAGAGCGTAGAATAAAAATGGGACAACTTAGACAAGTTAAGCAAATAGAAAAGATTGTATTTCCTATAGTTGTAACTATAGTGGTAACTTTATTATTACCATCCTTATTGCCATTAATAGGAATGTTAATGCTTGGCAACTTATTTAAAGAGTCTGGTGTAGTTGGAAGACTTTCAGATACTGCACAAAATGCCCTAGTAAATATAGTTACTATATTTCTTGGACTTTCTGTTGGAGCAACTGCAACAGCAGAGGCCTTTATAAATCCTAAAACCATAGGAATAGTTATAATTGGAGTTGTTTCCTTTGCTATAGCTACAGCAGGAGGAGTACTTGTAGGTAAAATCATGTGTAAATTAACTAAAGGCAAGATAAACCCATTAATTGGATCTGCTGGAGTATCAGCAGTACCTATGGCAGCTAGAGTTTCTCAAGTTGTAGGTCAAAAGGAAGACCCTACTAACTTCTTACTTATGAATGCTATGGGAGCAAATGTATCTGGAGTTATAGGAAGTGCAGTTGCAGCGGGTGTATTATTAACCTTGTTCGGAGTTTAATATTAAGTTAAATTGTAAATAGTTTATAAAAAAGGTATATACTTTTTAAATAAAGGTATATACCCTTTTTTATTTGATAATAATAAAAAAAAGGAGGCGATTATTATGAAGGATATAACGATTCAATCTCTAATTAAAAAAGAAAATGAGATTATTAAAAGTTATAAAAGTTATCTGACAAACATACCTGTTCAAGAAATTGACAACAAGGCACAGGATTCTATTGTAAGACATAATAATCATGTAGAGACTTTAAAAAATATTATAGGGAGGTAGGGGCCGATGTTCAATGGTAAGGAAAAAGAAAAAAATATTAGAAGAAATTACATAAATAAAAAAGAGGAAAATTTAAAAAAATTATATCTGAATATTATGAATAATTCCAATGATGGAACATTAAAAGGAGAATTATATAAGATTTTTAAAGATGAGTTGGATATAATAAATAGTAATAATCTAATATAAAACATAATAGAGTAGTCTACAGTGGTATTACATAAAATTCATTAACACATTAAGTAGTATTAACTTAAAAAAGTTAATTAAGTTATATAGTTAAAGTGTTAAATGTGTTATAATAATTAGGAACATTTAAAAAGCAGCTTAAAAGCTGCTTTTAATTATATAGAGGTGACATGATTATGATATTCGTATTAGACGTAGGAAATACTAATATAGTATTAGGTATTTATAAGAATGAGGAATTAATAGTTGAGTGGAGATTATCTACAGATAATAGAAAAACTTCTGATGAATATATGATAGAAGTAGCACAGCTTTTTGCTTACAACAAGCTAGAGGTTAGTGATATATCAGGAGTTATTATTTCATCAGTAGTTCCCAATATAATGTATTCCCTAGAACATATGGTTAGAAAGTTTTTTAACAAAAAACCTCTAGTAGTAGGTCCGGGAATAAAAACTGGAATAAATATAAAATATGATAATCCTAAAGAAGTAGGAGCAGATAGAATAGTTAATGCAGTAGCAGCTCATGAAATGTATAAAAAACCATTAGTTATTATAGATTTTGGTACTGCCACTACTTTTTGTGCAGTAGCTACTAATGGAGATTACATAGGTGGAACTATATCGCCAGGTATAAAAATATCCTCAGATGCTTTATTCCAAAGAGCTGCTAAACTTCCAAGAGTAGAGCTTATAAAACCGGAAACAGTTATTTGTAAAAATACAGTAGCTAGTATGCAAGCAGGTATTGTATATGGTTATATAGGTCAAGTTGATTTTATCGTAAGTAAAATTAAAGAAGAAATGATAGCATTAGGTGAGGAAAATCCTATGGTAATAGCTACAGGAGGTCTTGCTAATCTTATAGCTGAGGGATCAAAATCTATAAATAAAGTTGAACCATTCTTAACTTTAGAAGGACTTAGGATTATATACGAGAAGAACAGAGAATAGGTGATAGAATGAAAATTTCAAATATAAGCTTCAAAAATCCTGTATTTTTAGCTCCTATGGCAGGAGTTACTGATATAGCTTATAGAGGCATATGTAAAGAAATGGGATGTGGACTAGTTTATACAGAAATGGTTAGTGCAAAAGGGTTATATTATAATAGTAAAAATACCGGAACTCTTATGAGAATAAGTGATGAAGAGAAGCCGGTTGCATTACAGATATTTGGAAGTGAGCCAAAGATAATGGCATTTGCTTGTGAGTCTATTCAAGGTATGGATGGAGTTGCTATTATAGATGTAAACATGGGATGTCCAGTACCGAAAATAGTTAAAAACGGAGAAGGTTCTGCTTTGATGAAAAATCCTAAGCTTGCTGGCGAAATTGTTAAAGAAATGAAGAAGTCTACAGATAAGCCTATTACAGTAAAGTTTAGAAAGGGTTTTGATTCAAATAACATAAATGCTGTGGAGTTTGCTAAGTATTTAGAAGATGCAGGAGTAGATGCTATAACGGTGCATGGAAGAACTAGAGAACAAATGTATGAAGGTAAGGCAGATTGGGATATAGTAAAGCAAGTAAAGGAAGCTGTTTCTATACCTGTCATTGGAAATGGTGATATTTTCGAGGTAGAAGATGCTATAAATATGAGGAAACAAACTAATTGTGATGGTATAATGGTAGCGAGAGGTGCTATGGGAAATCCTTGGATATTTAAAGAGATAAAACAAGGAATTGATGGCAATGATATAGTAAGGCCTACTGATGTAGAAAGAATAGATATGTGCATAACTCATTTGAATAGAGCTGTAAAATTCTTTGATGAAAATAAGGCTGTAAGAGAAATGAGAAAACATATAGCATGGTATATTAAGGGATTAAGAAATTGTACCGAAATTAAAGATAAAATCAACTCTGCTATATCCTATGATGAAATGTATGGTTTATTAGAAAAATATAAATTGAATTATGAAAAGTGGTATTTTTAATATAAATATACCTTTATTGACAAGGAATTGTAGCTGTTTTATAATTAATCAAAGATTATAGAGACTATATATGATACAATTGAGTATTTATAATGATATAGAATTATTTAGTAAGATTGAAGGGGAGAGAAAAATGAGCGAAGCTAAAAAATACGTGATGACTTACGAAGGAATAAAGAAGCTTGAAGATGAGCTAGAGTACTTAAAAACTGTTAAAAGAAAGGAAATAACGGAAAAGATAAAGGTTGCTTTAGGATATGGAGATTTAAGTGAAAATTCAGAGTATGACGAAGCAAAGAATGAGCAAGCATTTGTAGAAGGAAGAATTATTCAACTTGAAAATATGCTAAGAAATGCATCTGTGGTAGATGAAAGTGAAATTCCCAAGGATATAGTTAGTATTGGCACAAGTGTAAAAGTGTTTGATTATGAATTTGATGAAGAAATAGAGTTTTATCTTGTTGGATCTGCTGAAGTAGACCCTTATGAAAATAAAATTTCAGATGAGTCCCCTGTTGGAAATGCTCTTATGGGGAAAAGACCAGGGGATATTGTAGAAGTATCAACTCCAGATGGAATTAACAAGTATAAAGTGTTGGAAATTAATAGATAATCATAAATGAGAAACTAGGAGGAATGGTCTATGGCTACAGAAGTTAACAATGATAATTCACAAGAAATTGTAGTAGATAATGAACAATTACAAGCTCAAGAAGCTGAATATAATGAACAAGTAATGATAAGAAGACAAAAACTAGCTGATCTTCAAGCACAAGGAAAAGACCCTTTTGACGTATATAAAGTTGAAAGAACTCATGAGGCTAAAGAAATAAAGGATAACTATGAAGAACTTCAGGAAACAGAAGTTACAATTGCAGGAAGACTTATGTCTAAAAGAATTCAAGGAAAAGCTGGATTCTGCGATATTCATGATAGATCTGGTAAAATGCAAGTATATATAAGACTTGATAGGGTTGGAGAAGAACAGTTTAAAGATGCAAAAACTTTTGATATAGGTGATTTTTTAGAAGTTACAGGTATACCATTTGTAACAAAGACAGGTGAAACTTCTGTTAAAGCTAGCAAAGTGACTTTAATTTCTAAATCATTAAAACCACTTCCAGAAAAATGGCATGGTCTTAAAAATCCAGATTTAAAATATAGACAAAGAGAAGTAGACCTAGTAATGAATAAAGATGTAAGGGATACTTTTATTAATAGAATAAAAATTATAAAAGCTGTAAGAGAATTCTTAGATAATAGAGGATACTTAGAAGTGGAGACTCCTATTTTATCTCCTATAGCTGGAGGAGCAGCTGCAAGACCATTTGTAACTCATCATAATACCTTAGATATAGATATGTATTTAAGAATTGCTACCGAGTTATACTTGAAAAGATGTATAGTTGGTGGACTTGAAAAAGTATATGATATGGGTAAAAACTTCAGAAATGAAGGGATGAGTATAAGACACAATCCGGAATTTACAATGATAGAATTATATGAAGCTTATGCTGATTATAACGATATGATGAAAATAACAGAAGG
>NZ_DHYX01000110.1:9581-10264 GCF_002414285.1 Clostridium sp. UBA5119
TGTGAGAAGGTTCATGGCAGCACTAAAGTAAATTACCAAGGAACTGAAATAGACTTTACACCACCATGGAGAAGAATTACTATGATTGATGCTGTAAAGGAATATGCAGGTGTAGACTTCAGTAAAATTAAGACAGATGAAGAAGCTAGACAAATTGCAAAAGAAAAACATTTAGAATTTATAAAGGAATTAAAAGATTGTACAAAGGCAGATATATTAAATGGTTTATTTGAAGAATATGCTGAAGAACATTTAATTCAACCAACATTCCTTTGTGATTATCCAGTAGAAATATCACCATTAACTAAGAAAAAACGTGGAAATGAAGCCTTTACTGAGAGATTTGAAGGATTTGTTTATGGTAGAGAAGTTTGTAATGCTTATTCAGAACTTAATGATCCTATAGTTCAAAGACAAAGATTTGAACAACAAGCAAAAGAAAGAGAGCTTGGAGATGATGAGGCTTATCTAATTGATGAGGAATTCATGAGTGCTCTTGAGGTAGGAATGCCTCCAACAGGTGGACTTGGAATTGGTATAGATAGAATAGTAATGTTCTTAACTGATTCAGTATCTATCAGGGATGTTATACTATTCCCAACAATGAAACCTCTACAATAATATATAATTTAAAAAATAATTTTACCCAAAAATTATTGCATATTAAAATAATTTTTGGGTAA
>NZ_DHYX01000101.1:0-12512 GCF_002414285.1 Clostridium sp. UBA5119
AGTATACTAGCACTACTATTTTTATAGATGTATATTTATATAGTCATTTATTCACTTTTATGAATTTTTACACTTTATTTATTTTTATTTGTATTACATCTATTTTTTTTTGGAAATATGAATTATCATTATATATGTGCCATAATTTTCTTACATTATTATTAGGCAATTAAAAGGGAATTTTTTAAAAGGAGGTAGTTATATGGAATTATTAAAAAAGAACCTTTATTTAAATAAATCTACAGTAAAGGATGTACTTAAACTATCCTTACCAGCTGTAATAGAAATGTTATTATATACAATGATATGGACTGTTGATACTATGCTTATAGGTCAATATGGAGGGGATATTGCTGTCAGTACTGTAGGAATGTCCAGTGAAGTTATTTATACCTTTACTAATATTTTAGTTGCTCAAAGCTTATCTGTTGGAATTACTTCAATTGTAGCAAGAAGATACGGTGCTAAAGAATTAGATAAGGCTAATGAATACGCAACCTTAGGATTTTCTTTAGGATTCCTAGTAAGTATGGCTACTACACTATTTATATTCTTATTTAGTAAAAAATTGTTAATTCTAGCTGGTGCTGAGCCAAGCATAATAGGATTAGGTACAACTTATATAAACATTGTATGTATTGGCTTGCCCTTTAATATGTTATCTAGTATGTTAAATGCTGTTAATAGATCCTATGGAAATACTAAAACTCCAATGATTGTTTCTATTGTTATGCTTGTAGTTAACCTTTCATTAGATACTATATTAATCTTTGGTTTACTTGGTTTTCCAGAACTTGGAGTTAAGGGTGCCGCTATTGCTACAACTATAGCTAATATATCAGGATTTATTTATTCAGCTATATATACCTATAAAAAATCCCTAATAAAAATTGAATTTAAGTACTTAAAGAAATTCAGCGGTGCTAGAATAAAAAATATTACTTCTTTATCTGTACCTGCTGGAATGCAAGAAGCTGCCTATAGTTTAGCTAGGCTTTTTACAAGTATGATGATTATGCATCTTGGTACCATCGCCTTTGCTGCTAACCAAATCACTTTAACCTTAGAATCTATTTCTTTTATGCCTGGGTGGGGATTTGCNNGTTGCTGCTACAACTCTAGTTGGAAATAAAGTTGGTGAAGGCGACTATAAAAAAGCTAGAGAGTATGGTCGTACTGCTATGATTTTAGGAATAGGTGTAATGTGCATATTTACATTACTATTCTTAATATTCCCAGCACAACTTATTAAAATGTTTATAGATAGTAGTAATACTGAAGTTATTTCTCTTGGGGCAGCTTGTTTAATGATAGCTGCTGCAGAACAGCCTGCCATGGCACTATCGATGATTGTAGGTGGAATTTTTAAAGGTTATGGTGATACTAAAACTCCATTTGCTATAGCCTTCATAACCTCTTGGTTTATAAGACTTCCACTAGTATTTATATTCATTTATTTACTAGGCACATCAATAACTGTGTTCTGGATTATATGTCTAATTCAATGGTCTGTAGACGGACTTCTGCTTTATATATTCTATGTAAAAAAACTAAAACCTATAAATAGTCATATAACAAAGCTAGACTAAAATATTGATAGCTATATATTAAAAACTGCCTAATAAAGTATGCTAATGTTCTTTATTAGGCAGTTTCATTTACTGTTATTTCCCAACTTTCAGTTTTCTTTATTTCATTAACATTACAGCTAAATTAACAGCTAATAGTACGGCACAAAAATCAACTATTAGAGCTACCCATAAACTGTGTCTTACCTTCTTTATACCAACAGCTCCAAAATACACAGTAATAGTATAAAATATAGTTTCTGTACCACCCATTATTATGGATGATAAAAATCCTAAGAAAGAATCTGGCCCATAGCTTTTTACTATATCTGTGAAAACTCCAATTGCTCCACTACCTGACAGCGGTTTTATAAATATCAATGGAACGATTTCTGGAGGTATACCTACCACGTTAACAGCGGGCTTTATCAAGTTTATAACATAATCCATAGCCCCTGAAGCCCTAAAGCAATTTACTGCTATAAGCATAGCTAAAAGATAAGGAAAAATCCTTACACATACATTTATACCTTCCTTAGCTCCTTCTACAAAACATTCATATACTTTTACCTTAGCAATAATACCATATAGTACTACAGCACCTATAATTATTGGAATTATTCCCTTTAATAAATAATCAAATATATTTCCCACAGCATATCCCTCCTCTAAAAGTATCTTTGTAAAAACTTACATAAAATAATTCCAAGTATAGATGCAAAAGTTGTAGTACATAGTGCTGGTAGAATTATTGAACCTGGATTTCCAGAATTAAATGCAGCTCTAATAGAAACAACTGTAGTTGGTACAAACTGAATACAGGCTGCATTTAACACTAGAAATAGTACCATATCGTTGCTTGCCACATCTTTATGCCCATTTATTCTATCCATTTCCTCCATAGCTCTTATACCAAAAGGGGTTGCTGCATTAGATAATCCAAACATATTAGCTGTAAGATTCATAACTATAGCTCCTAAAGCCTTATCATCTTTTCCTGCTTCTTTAAAAATTCTTCTAAGTATAGGTTTTAACAATCTGGCTAATTTGTCTGTAAGTCCACTTCTCTCTGCAATTTTCATCACCCCACACCAAAGACACATCATTCCTAATAGCTCTATAATAAGCTTAACTGTATCTGATGTAGTTGATACTATGGTTTTAGATAAGAGCTCTCCATCTCCTGTAAGTACGCCAAAAGCTATACCTATAAATAAAATTCCGAACCATATTACATTTATCATACAAACTCTCCCATATCTTTAATAAATTAAAATATATTTATATGTAATGTATATGTTCTTCCTTTAAATAATATTTAGCTTTTTATTTTATAGAAAATTCTATCCTCTATTTTATTATGCATAA
Source organism: Clostridium sp. UBA5119 (assembly GCF_002414285.1). Classification (NCBI taxonomy): domain Bacteria; kingdom Bacillati; phylum Bacillota; class Clostridia; order Eubacteriales; family Clostridiaceae; genus Clostridium; species Clostridium sp. UBA5119. The sequence goes on from NZ_DHYX01000101.1 coordinate 2,937, forward strand.
AAACTGTCAGTTTAGGAAAAACTACTAAAAATCATATTAGGAGGTACATTATGGATTTAAATGAAATAATAGAAATGAAAAATCAAAACCCTGGAGCTACTGGTTATTATAACAATAGAGAGTTATTCATTAGAAAAGTTTACGATAATTCTGGTCTTGTAGAAGTTATTGATTTAGTTAATGGAGAAGTATACTCCCTTCATAGTAGCAAAATTGATAAGTCTTATACTAACTCCTATAATTCATTTCAATAAATTTATAGTTGAATTTAAATCTTCTCAATGATAACATTTAATGTATAGATTAAATAAATAACTAAAGGAGATTTTTTATGAATGAAACTAATTTAAAGCAAGCACAAAAAGAGATTGATGAAGCACTTTCTACTATTGAAAAACTAGAAGAAAATATTAAATTTAATTCTGTATCTGAGGACATGATAAAAGAAAACTTTATTTCTCTTGCTAAAAAAGTCCAAGAGATTGAATCTGTTCTTAAAAATGAAGGTATCTTATAATTAAATATTTACATAATAAAAACCTGTGTTTACACAGGTTTTTTATGTTTATTAATATCTTTTAGCAATTTCATATAATAATCTTGACCCTACTCCTGTTGCACCCTTTGAGAAATATTCTCTATTTGGTATCTGTAATGTAAAAGCTGTAGCTGCAATATCAAGGTGTAACCATGGCTTATCTTCTACAAATTCACCAATAAATAATCCTGCTGTAATTGCTCCTGCACCTACAGGGCCAGTTGAGTTAACTAAGTCTGCATTACCAGTTTTTATTTTTTCTTTATATTCATCAAAGGTTGGGAATCTCCAAACTCTTTCATCACAATGTAAAGAAGCTTGCTCTAAAAGTGAGTAGAATTCATCATCATTAGTTACAACTCCTGTAGCGGCACTTCCTATAGCACCACCTACAGCACCAGTAAGAGTAGCAATATCAACTACCTTAGTTACATTTTCTTTTCTTATTATATACGTAACTGCATCTACTAAAGTTAATCTGCCTTCAGCATCTGTATTTATAATTTCTATGGTTTTACCATTCATAGTATTAATTATATCTCCAGGTCTATATGCATCTCCTGAAATTAAATTCTCACAAGCAGCCACTACAGCTACAATATTTTTCTTTAATCCCTTTCTTGCTATGGTAGACATGGCACCGATAACAGCACCTGCTCCCCCCATATCACTCTTCATAGTCCACATACTTCCTGCAGTTTTTAGGCAATATCCCCCTGCATCAAAGGTTAATCCTTTACCTACAAGACCTAATATATTTTCTTTATTATCAGTATCACCCATATATCTCATTACAATTAGCTTAGGTTCATTTGAAGAACCTTTACCAACGGATAAAAATGATTCCATACCAAAGTTTTTAATTTCTTCTTTATTATATACTTCAACTTGGAATCCATGATCAAGACCTAACTGTTGAACTTTTTTAGACAATGCCTCTGGAGTTAAAATATTAGCAGGCTCATTTACAAGCTCTCTTGAAATTAAATTTCCTTCTGCAAGTAGTCTTCCTTCTTCTACAGCTTCATTTAATTTAACTAAATCTTGGTCCTCATGAAATATAATTCTTACTTCTCCTAATAGTACTTCTTTTTTATCACTTTTATATTTATCAAAATTATAAGTAGTCATTATAATGGACTCAGTAATAGCTTTAACTTTTTCATAATTACAACAACAATCCATAGATTTCACATGTAAATCTAGAGTTTTTATTTTTTGTTTGATTACTTCCTTGATTAACTTAGAAGTATTATTTCTAACATTATCTACTTTACACTTAGCTTTTTCACCAAGACCTACAAGTATAGTTTTTTGTATAGACCCATCTTCTATATTAGTTAGTGTATATAAATCTCCTTTTTTGCCAGTGAACTCTCTACTTTCACTTAAGCAACTAAGGATACTATCTAATTTGTCACATGAAAATCCTTGTTGTAATTCCATATAACTTTCAAATAAAAATATACCTTTGGAATTATTATGTGATTGAACATTTTTTAAGTTCTCCACTTTTATATTCATTTTAATCACCTATCCTTTCAAAACTGAATATACATTCTATACTTAAATAGTTTCTATACTTATTTTCTAAATCCTTCTATAATGTTCTATTTTTCTTCTTTATATCCATCATACTGTGGCTGAGTAAACCCTCTTCCAACTACTTCTCTTACATCATTTATTATTATAAAAGCTTCAGTGTCTACTTCTTTTACAATTCTTTGAAGCTCAATTAATTCTTCTGTAGAGCATACAATATACAATATATCTTTACTTTTTCCAGTATATACACCCTTACCATTTATGCTTGTTATTCCTCTATTTAAGTGCTTCATTAATTCTTGTGCTATTTCACCAGACTTTTCTGAGATTATATGTACTTCTTTAGAGTAATTTACACCCTCTACTAAGGTATTTACTACTTTAGAAACTATAAAGATAGATATCAATGCATACATGGCTTTTTCTACGCCAAAAACAAATAAACCTACTACTATTATCATTCCATCTATGCACATCATTATTTGATTTATAGGTATTTTCTTTAAATAATGCTTTATAATTATTGCAAGTAAATCTGTACCTCCTGTTGATGCAGATGATCTTAATACTAATCCAACTCCAGTTCCTACAAAAAGGCCTCCAAATACACTTGATATTAATAAGTCCGATTGAACTGGCGGTATAAAACTAGTATACCAAAGGGCAACAGATACAAAAGCTGCTCCAAATATAGATTTTTTTGCAAAATCCATCCCTTTTATTTTTATTCCTACTATAAATAGTGGTATATTTACAATTACATTAGTTAACCATAGTGGAATGCTAAATACATAATCTAATATAATAGCTAAACCTGATACTCCTCCCGTAACTAAATGTTGTGGTGAATAGTATACGTTTATTCCTATAGCCAGTATTGTTATACCAACCATTATCATTAGATAATTTTTAAGTTCACTTTTGTTTGAAAACTCCTTCATTTTGCCCTCCCGTTTACTTTATGTTATACTATATTATTTATGTTACACTAGTTTTATAGCATAGAATCATACATGTTGCAAACACTAATTTCAATTATACTTTTATTATTATAATAATTATATAGTTTTTAGAGTTTTTTATATGTATTTTTTATATGTTATGCTAAAATTTAATTATTATATTATGATAAGGAGTTTTTATGGGTAATTATACTGTTTTTTTAAATATTATAAACCTTATATTTGTTGTAAATATTGCTTTTGCTATAATTGTAATTATATTTGAAAAGAGAAATACTAGTAATACTTGGACATGGCTTATGATAATGTTGTTTATACCATTTATTGGTTTTATAATGTATTTATTCTTTGGTCAAAATCTTCGTCGCAAAAAATTCTTTGTTCTAAAAAAGGAAGAAGAATCTGTTCTTATGCAATTCTCTGAAGAGCAAAAGCGCCTTCTCAGCGACAAAGCTATAGTTAATAATAACTCTCTATTAAAAGAATATCATGATGTAATAAATTTAAATCTATATAGTGATAATTTTATTGTTACTAATAATAATAAAGTAGATATTCTTAATAATGGAAATGAAAAATTTCCTATCATGATAGATTGTATAAAGAATGCTAAAAATTTTATTCATATTCAGTACTATATATTTAATGATGATAACCTAGGTACTGAAATACTTAATCTTTTAGTGGAGAAAGCAAAGGAAGGTATTGAAGTTAAACTTCTTTACGATGGTATGGGTTGCATTCATAATAAAAAGCATTTTTTTGATCCACTGGTAAATGCCGGTGGAGAAGTGTATTGCTTCTTTCCACCTTTTATACCTTATATAAATGTGAGGATAAACTATAGAAATCATAGAAAAATATGTGTTGTAGATGGAGAACATGGTTTTGTTGGAGGTTTAAACGTAGGAGATGAATATTTAGGACTATCTAAGAAATTTGGCTTTTGGAGAGATACTCATCTTCACCTTCAAGGTGACTCTGTAAATTATTTAGAAGTACGATTTTTAATGGATTGGCGTTTTGCAAGCAAAAAAGACTTTTTTATGGAAGAAAAATATTTTCCTACAAAGCAATATATAGATAATACAGCTGTTCAAATAATTTCTAGTGGTCCAGATTCAGAGTGGTGTAGTATAAGAAATACTTACCTTAAACTAATAAACAAAGCTGAAAACTCTATTTATATCGAAACTCCATATTTCATTCCAGATGAAAGTATCTTAACAGCTCTTAAAATAGCATGCCTATCTGGTGTAGATGTTAAAATTATAATACCTTGTAAACCAGATCATCCATTTATTTATTGGGCATCTAAGTCTTATATTTGGGAACTTGTAGAATGTGGTGCCAAATGCTACACCTACGACAATGGATTCATCCATAGCAAAATGGTATCCGTAGATGGGAAAATGTGTACTATAGGAACTGCTAATATGGATATTCGTAGTTTTAATCTAAACTTTGAAGTTAATGCCATAATATATGGTACAAGAACTACCTCTGTGGTTGATAAAGCCTTTGAAGCAGATATATTGCAAAGTACTTTACTTACTCCTGAGCATTATTCTAATAGATCTCTAATAATTAAATTCAAGGAAGCTATATCTAGATTACTATCTCCTATTCTATAAATAGCATTTTAGTTATTCTATAGATAACTTTATTGATTATAACAAAAGTATTGTGATTATTAAATAAACCGTCATATCTATAACTATTAGAAGTTTAAAATAGATATGACGGTTTAAATTTTTTATATTATTAATGGAGCATATATCATCAAAGTTAATAATGCATCAATTAATAAACTTAAAGCAAATTTTGATATGAATATCCCCTCAAATTCACTTGTATAGGTGCAGTATCCATAACTATATGTTATAACTGCTATTAATATACATAAAGCAATACCAATATAAATAGGGGCTATAGCCGGTGGTAACATATATACATATTTAACATAGAACATTTTTATTATAAAAAAGATCTTTGCACAAGTTGTTAATATAGCTACTATTATATATGCAATCTTCTTTTGCTTATTAGACAGCTTATAATCTAGAAATGTAACTGCTCCACTTAAAACTAAACCTATTGCTATCCATGGGAATCCAACAATTATTATACATACAAAGCTATTCATCAGTCCCTCAATAGTATAAGTAAGTGCACTTTTCTTCTCTGACTCTCTTGGTAAATTATTTACAGCCTTAAATTCTTTATCTGTTGATGCTATGACAACATCATATAAATCTTCATCTCTAAAACTTAAGTAACTAATATAATCCTCGTTTACATAAGGATTAATGCATACTCCTCTTGTTCTTGTAACTGGCTCAACTTTACTTATCTTACCATCCTTTACAACAAAGGATGCTATTCCTCTTCTTGCCTCTTTCTTTCCATAAGAATTATCTATTGTAGAATAAAACTTCCCACCTTCTTCATCAGAGTAAGTTCCTATAGCATTTATTAGTTCATTTGATTCATTAATTCTTGGTTTACTTTCCTTAACCTCACCTCCAGCTATAGGAAACTCAAATAACCTACAAGAGTGAAGTTCACCTTTTACATATTGTTCGAACATTGTATATCCATTTTCTCTATCTGAAGAACAGGACATATTCTTATAAGTAACTCTATTATTTTTAGCTATTTCTTCCACTAATATAGGTTCTGAAACCCTACCTTTATTAAATGTAATTGCTTTAATATATGAGCTGTCTTCCATATAACATATTAGAAAACCGTCTTTATTCTTACTGGCCGAAAGCATGTCTGTATTTTTTGCTGGAATAGATACTATTTTATCTTCTACTGTATTTATTATCTCAAGTTTATCTTTGTAAGCAACTACTATATTGTTATTATCTAATTGATAAGTACTATTTATTTCTTTAATCTTCTCTCTATTAATCTCATTTAAATCTTTATCTATATATATCTTTAATAAGTATCCCTCACAATCTTCTATAGAGTTAAGCATTAGTATATACCCATCTACACTTTTAGTGAGTAACACATTGTTTATTAATTCTTCATTAACTTCATATTGTTTATTATTCAAAACTTCTCCTACAGCATTGGTTTCAACAATATTAAGATTTTTATTATTATCGTATGCTACAAGTATTCTATTATCTTCTTTCAAAATTACTGGAGCATTTTTCGTTGTTGCAGTTGCTACACTTACTTCCTTACTCCATGTTCTAGATGGTGGTTGTATCGCTAAGTTATAGTTATTTTTATAGTTTCCAATAAGTATTAATATACACGTTACAATAATAAGAAAAATTAAAATAATTTTTTTCTTTTTCATTTTTCCATCTCCTTAAACTATTATATATAGTCTGGATATACTTTGTATAAATTTAATATATTACTTGAATTAATTATAAGAAATAATCTTTTTTTAACTGCTAATTAAACTCTTTTTTATATTATAAGCGGTACAAATATCATTAATGTAAACAATGCATCAATTAACATGAATATACTAAACTTACCTAGAAATATGCTCTCAATATCATCTGTATAGACCATATATCCATATCCATATACAACTAGTCCAATTAAAGAGTTTATTAATATGCCTACAAATGATGGGGCTAAAATAGTAGGTAACATGTGTGAATATTGCACATAAAAAGCTTTATTTATAGTATATATTTTCATTATTACAACAATAGCAGCTAGTGTGATATACATATACCTCTTCTTTTTATCATCAAATTTGTAATCCATAAAAGATACTGCTCCTGCTATAACTACACCAGGAACTATCCATCTAAATCCTATTATTATAATATAAGATACACTAAACATAAAACCTTCTACTACATACCCAAGAGATCTCAATCTTTCATCTCTACGAGGTCCATTATTCGCATCCTTAAACCTCTCATTACTAGATGCTATATTAACACTATATACTCCATCCTTTTCAAAACTAAGAAATGCTATATATTCTTCATCATTATATGGATGAATACATAATTCTCTTAGTCTAGTTATCTTCTCTGAACTTGAAACTTCACCATTTTTTATTTCAAAAGAAACTATAGCCTTTTGAAATTCCTTTTTACCAAAAGGTACTCCCATGGTGGCATAAAATCTTGCACCATTTTCTGAATATGCTCCTTTAGTATTTATAACGTAACTGGATTTATCAACTGCAAGCTTACTAATCTGACCCTCTCCTCCACTTATAGGAAACTCCATTACTTCTGTAGCAAAGTATTCATTTCTATCATATTTCTCAACAAGCAAATATCCATTTTCTGCATCTGAAGATAATGACATTGCACCATAAGTAATTTTGTCAGTTTTAATCATTTCTTTGATGAGAAATGGCTTTGATGCCTTTCCACCTTTAACTGTAAATCCTTTAAATAATTTCTCTTTTTCTAAGTAACATACTAACAGTCCATCTTTACTTTTATTGGCAGTAAGCATACTTAAATTTTCTACTGGTATTTCTATATTTTCATTTGATGCTGTGTTTACTACCTTAATTTTATCTTTATAGGCTAAAACTATATTTTTACTATCAATTTGTTCAGTAAATGTAATTCCTTCTTCTATCTCTCTTTTCACCAAATTTAACTCTTCATCTAAAACTAACTTTTCTAAATAATCTATGCTTGATTTATTAGAATTATAAATCAAAATATATCCTTTATCAGTTTTAGTAAATATTAAATTTTTAAGCAATTCTTCTTCTACAGCATATTCTTTAGTTTCAATTTCTTTTCCATCTAAATCCGTTTCACATACTTTAATCTTTTTAGTGTCCTCGTATGCTACTAATAAACGATTTTCTTCTTTTATAATTACTGGTGTATTCTTTCCTAATCCACTTCCAATTTTTACTTCTTTACTCCACTTTTCTGACGGTGGCTGTTTCAATAAATTATAGTTATTCAAATAATTACCAATTACAATTGTTAAAAATCCAATTATTATACTTAAAAATAATATCCTTTTTTTATTCATATTAACTCTCCCCCAAGGTCTTAATAATTCCCCTTTTTTATCTATTAGTATAAATTATACTCTCGGTATACTGAATATTCAAACACTTTTTGCAAATATTATCTAATATAATATTTTTTTGTAATAAAATATTTTTTTATGATGATGATTATTTTTACTTTTATATTTTAAAATTGTATTGTAAAATATACTTATGTTGTAAGTAAATTTAATTAATGAAAGGTATTTATATGCGAAAATCTGGTAAAGTAATTAATTTTGATGATGATAAAGTTTATATAGTAACAAATAATAAAGAATTTGTTACATTAGAGCGAAATGATAAAGCTCCTATCAAAGGTAATATTTATGATGGTACTGTATATGTAGATAGGTCAAATCTTATAAAAGTATTTATAATACTAATATCTATTTGCGCATTAGTATTAAGTTGTATTTATTTTATCTTCTTTTCACCTAGAGCTAATATAATCCTCTCTTTAGATTCCAATATCAAAATAGGTATAAATAGAAACAAGATAGTTAAAATTACAGATTCTAGTGGGTCTACTTTAGGATTGGAAAGTTTAAGTTCACTAAAAGGAAATGAATTAAATTTAGGCTTAAATCTTTTATTTGACTCAGCATTAAAAGAGGAGTTAATCCCCAAGTGTGATGAATATTCACCTGGCAGTATATATATATATATAACTAAGGATAACGAAAGAGAGCCTCTTAATTTTGATAATTTTAAGAAATATGCTGAAAAATTTAATTATAAAGTTATAATTAATAGAAATGATAATGCTCTTAATATTGATTAGTATATTGATTTTATAATTTGAAAACCCTAGTCAATTTATGACTAGGGTTTTATACTATACTTATTATTTATACACCGGTATTTCAAATTGTGGCTTAACATTAGGATGCTTGTCCATTATTAATTTAATATTAGTTACTTGTTTATATGCCCATACAATATCTGTAGCATATTGATGCCATGGACTATTGTAATTATGAACATTCCATCTCATTTCATATATCGTATCTTGAGCTGGTCTAGGGTTCTTTGCATTTTTATCTGAATGTATATAATTTTCAGCAATCCATTTAATACCGCCTTTAATAGCCGCCTCTGGTGAAGTCCACCCATTTTTATAGGCTGCTTCTGCTCCAGAGCTTACTGGTGAATTATCAAAGGCACAAATTCCAAAGAAATTATAAACCTTAACGGTAGTTCCATCTTCTTTTTTATAGTCTACTCCTCTTGCCAAGGTAGATGTACCATTTCCAGTCTCTAATAGTGTATGTGCCACTGCATAGGCTTGATTTACATTATTGGTTTTACAAGCATCGTAAAATGCTTGTCCCATATTAGATAATGTCCCTTTACCCATTAATACACTATTTAGCGTACTTACACTTATATCTTGTATGAAGTTTAGTTTCATAAACATATATATACCATTTTTATCATTTTTATATCTGCTTGGTTCTAAATATTGTACTATATCTGTTTTTCTTGCATCTCCAGAATATAACGCTCTAAAT
>NZ_DHYX01000101.1:12564-27642 GCF_002414285.1 Clostridium sp. UBA5119
AGTAGACATTGTACCTAATGTGGATACATTATGGTTCGATGGCACTGTAGAAAATTCCTTTACTGCAGGTAATTCAATATATTTTCCTTCACTATCATATAAGCCAGATTTTACAATTATACTATAGGTGGTGCTTGTACTATATCCTCCAGAAGGCGGTGTTATTTTTATAGCCTTGTTAGTTGCATTGTAGCTTAACCCTACCTTTAATTCACCACCATTAGGTGAAAAAACTTTTACATAAGTACTAAGGTTATTTATTAAGTTTGGATGTAGTTTATTACTAAGCTTTATTGTCCAAGTTTTATTTGTTGGTATATTTATTTGATGGTTTAAATCCTGTATATTTACTGCTGCAAATGCACTACCAGTTAATGCTAACGGTGTCATACACATTATAATTACTATTAAAATACTAGAAATCTTCTTTACTACTTTATTATTCATAGTTCCCCCCCATATCCTCTAAAATTTTATTTATATAATATCTGTCATATTGTATAATACTAATAACATTGATATTATGCTATAATTATACAATAAATTTAAAGTGAATGTAAGTAATTATATAATAACTAACATTCATTAAGTCTTACGCTAGGTGGTGATATAACTATATGGATAATAAAAACTTACTTAGACTTAATAAGTACATAAGCGAAAGTGGAATTTGTTCCAGAAGAGAAGCAGATAAGTTTATTGAATCTGGTAAAGTATATGTAAATAGTATCTTAGCTACCCTTGGAACAAGAGTTAGTCCTACTGATATTGTAGTAGTTGATGGAAAAACTATTAAACCTAAGTCAAATAAAGTATACATAGCCCTTAATAAACCTGTAGGAATTACTTGCACAACAGAAACTCATGTTAAGGGAAATATAATTAACTTTATTAACTATCACGAGAGAATATTCCCTATAGGACGTCTCGATAAACCTTCTGAGGGATTAATATTTTTAACTAATGATGGAGATATGGTAAATAAAATATTACGTGCAGGAAATAATCATGAAAAAGAATATGTAGTTTCCGTTGATAAACCTATTACAAAAGAATTTATTAATTCAATGGAAAATGGAATTCCTATACTTGGTACTGTGACAAAGCAATGCAAAGTTAGAAAAATTGGCAAATGTACTTTTAATATAATTTTAACCCAAGGTCTAAATAGACAAATTAGAAGAATGTGCGAATACTTAGGATTCAAAGTAACTAGTCTTAAACGTATTAGAATTATGAATGTGTCCTTAAGTAATCTTCCTACGGGGAAATGGCGTTATCTAAGCTCTGAAGAAATGTCCACAATCATTAATCTTACTAAAGATTCAATAGGTACTATTTAAATTGAAATTCAAATATAAATAAAAAAGAAGAAGATATTTATTCTATCTCCTTCTTTTTTATTTTTTATTTTAATTAAAATTCACCTTTAAATAATTCTGCAAATTGTTTATGTGCAATTATGTCACTATTTTCTTTTACTTCTTTAAAAGTTATTTTAAAATCATCAGATACATCTGAATAAACTTCATATATTTTCTCTGCAGTATTATTATCTCCATAAGTAATTACATATGCAACTTGATCTTTTTTGCCGTTTACATTTCTGTAATATTGATATATTTTTGCCTTTGATTTGTTTATTTTTTCATCAGTTAATACTTTATCAAGAGCAGTTTCTGCCTTTTTTACATATGCAGCTTCATCTTCATCAGTAAGTAATTTTAAAGTGTTTGCTTCATTATAATAATATTCTTTGTTAGCAAAACTATTTAATAGTGATTCAAAGCTTTCATAAGTAACCTCTGATACTTCTGTGCTTTCTTTTTCTTTACTATCTTCAGTAGAAGCTTGCTCAGTAGTCTTAGCTGATGAATCCTCTGAAGTATTAGTTTTTGTTCCACATCCTACTAATGCTAAACCTATGGTTGCTGTTAATACTAATGCGATTATTCTTTTCATTTTAAATCCTCCATATTTCTTAATAAATTTAATACTTAGTAAATGATATACCAAATAGTATATAATCTTTTGTATACATTTACATAGCTAATACAAAATATTAAGAGTATTTCTACTCTTTGTAAATACATATAAAATTATATCATATTTTGTAATATTTTCAATACTAAATTTCTACATATTATTTTATTAACATACATTGTTAATAAAATTTTGTCCATACTATAAAGAATAGTCTTATATACTGTTAAACTATCAACTTGTCCTTGTTATTAACATTATCCACAGGTATCCTGTTTATAACTTAGTGAATTCAATGTTAATACATAGATTTTCGTCTTATAATTCTATAATTTCTCTTCTAGACTCCATATACACCTTATAAACACGTGAAATTTTATCAACATTATCCACACTAATGTGAATAACTTGTTTATAACTTTTTATTTATACATCTTTACTAGAGAATTTAGATGTTACACACTTAAACTTTTTTTATCTTTCTAATAGATACTACTGATTAAACTGTGTTAAACTTAAGTTGACACATTATTTATTATTTATTGGAGGTTTATATATGCGAATTGGTTTAGGATATGATGTACATAAGTTAGTTCCTAATAGAGATTTAATTATTGGTGGAGTTAAAATACCACATACACTTGGGCTTTTAGGGCATTCAGATGCTGATGTTCTTATTCATGCAATTATGGATAGTTTACTAGGTGCTGCAGCACTTGGTGATATAGGAAAACACTTTCCTGATACAGATGCTAAATTTAAAGATATTTCTAGTATTAAACTTCTTAATGAAGTTAGAGAATTATTAAGTAAAAATAATTATAAAATAGAAAACATAGATGCAACAATAATTGCCCAGCGTCCTAAAATGTCTCCTTATATTACATCCATGAGAGAAAATATTAGTGAAGCATTAAGGATTTCTATAGATCAAATTAATGTAAAGGCTACTACTGAAGAAGGTCTTGGTTTTACTGGTATTGAAGAAGGAATTTCCTCTCAATCTATATGTTTAATAAGTAAAATATAAGATATATAAAAATACAAGTCCAAGGTTATTAAAATTCAACCTTGGACTTTTTAAAATGTTTATTACATATTCTCTATTATCTCTTCTAAATCTTTCTTAAATTCTTCAAATGGCCTATTCTCCTTAAAAGACTTCAACAATTTGGCTATTGAATCATATACATATTCGTCATTACTTATAGCTATGGTTTTAGCATTAGAATAGATGTCCTTAACTTTTTTTTCAACTTCCATTCGTAGTTCTGGAGATATATTATTGTAATTTTCCTTTAACTTCAATGAAACCAATACAGATTCATGGTTTATATAGGTTACTGAAGATTGAATTTCTGGAATCTCTTCTACGTTTACCATAATTCTCTCACAGGTGGATATAGCATTTCTAATTTCCACCTCTTTATCTATAGGTTCATCACTCATATCTTCAATAGTAGGACCGGCTCCCACAGTATCACTTTCTTTACTATTACTATTACATCCCATTAGTACCACCGTTACTATAATTAATAATACTACAATAAATAATAATATATCATTTATTTTTCCTTTCATTTCATATCCTCCTATATATAATATTAATTTAGTTTCTATAATCTATAGAACTAATAATAAATAACTATATATAGTTTGGCATATAAGAATAAGTATATTCCTATTCTAAATTATATCTCCACCTTTTACATCATATCTGAATTCTCAAATATATCTTTCGTAACAAAAAAATTCCCATTGTTTTCAACTAAGTCAAATTCACTTACACTTGTTATTCTTTCCTCCCTCTCAACATGAAATACATATCCAACTCTTCCATGTTTCTTAAAGAATACTCTTGATGATTTTATAACTCTAAGAGGATTTTTATTTTTATCATATATAATACTAGGAACATCATTAATCATATTTACATTCTCCTTACACCAGTTGTTAATTAATGATATATAATATTATCCTATTATATAATTTATGACTATAATCATTAGTTATAATATAAAATTTATTTGCACCATCTCTTATAAAAAAATTCACCTCCCTATATAAAATCTATAAGTAAGGTGAACTCTATTCCAACTTGGTTAATTATTCAATTATTTAATGTTTCTGCTACCTGGTTTTACATAAGGTATATCTTTTTTACATAGTGGGCATTCTTCCTTATCAAAGCTTTCTATTTCCAACTTACATGCACTATAAACCGGAAGAGTTAAAGCACAATTTTCAACTCTCCTATCAACTATACAACATACACCTATAACTTCTGCTCCTAAACCCCTTAGTACTTCTACAACTTCCATAGTAGATTTTCCTGTTGTAACTACGTCTTCTGTAATTAAAACTCTTTGTCCTTGCCTAATTTCAAAGCCTCTTGTTAATGTCATTACACCGTCTTTTCTTTCAGTAAATATCCCTGGCTTTCCTAGTTGTCTTGCTAGCTCATAAGCAACTATTATTCCTCCCATAGCAGGACCTACTAACATATCTACATCTAAATCTTTAACCTTGTTTGCAACTACTTCCAATACTTGCGCTGCCTTATCTGGATACTGTAGTAATTTTGCACATTGACAGTATCTATTACTATGTTTACCTGATGATAGCAAGAAATGTCCTTCTAATAATGCCTCACACTGAACTAATATATCTACAATTTTATTTTCCATAATATTTTCCTCCTATACTATTCCTCTAATTTCACTAATATCTTTAATATTTTCTTTTATTAAAAAGTCTTCTATTCCTTTTATTATTTCTAATGGTGCAAAAGGATTTATAAAATTAGCTGTACCTATTTGGATCCCTGTAGCTCCTGCCATTATAAACTCTATAGCATCTTCCCAATTTGTAATACCGCCAAGACCAACTACTGGAATCTTACATGCCTTACACACTTGATGAACCATTCTTAAAGCCATAGGCTTTACTGCTGGTCCTGAGAATCCTGCATAGATATTATCAAATACAGCCTTTCGTTTTTTGTAGTCTATAGACATTCCTTGAAACGTATTTATTAATGATAGTGCATCAGCTCCCGCTTCTTCACACCTAAGTGCCATCTCTACTATATTTTCTGCATTAGGAGATAACTTTACCATCAATGGTTTTTTACATACCTTCTTCACTTCTTTTACTGCCGCATAGGCAACCTTTGATTTTATTCCAAGAGCCATACCACCATGTTTTACATTAGGACATGAAATGTTAAGTTCTATGATGTCTACATCAGCCTGGTTTAACTTCTCGATTATACTTATATATTCTTCTACTGTAGCTCCACCAACATTAGCTATTATATTAGTGTTATATTCTTTCATATTTGGAAGTTCATCTTTTATAAAGTTTTCTACTCCTGGATTTTGAAGTCCTACACTATTAAGCATTCCACCTGTTGTTTCTTTGATTCTTACTCCATCATTACCTTGTCTTGGATTTAAGGTTAAGCCCTTACTACAAATTCCTCCAAGTTTTGCTATATCATAAAACTTACTATATTCTTCACCAAAGCCAAAAGTACCTGATGCTGTCATTATTGGATTCTTGAATTCCTTATTACAAATATTTACCTTAAGCATAATTTCTCCTTTAAAACTCTAAATCTAATCCATTAAATACAGGACCATCTTTACATGTTCTTTTATTTCCACTAACTGTTTTACATGTACAACCAAGACAAGCTCCTACTCCACAAGCCATCTTCTTTTCTTCTGATACATATATCTTTGTCCCCACTTCCTTGCACATATCAATTACTCTATACATCATAACCTCTGGTCCACAGCATAAAACTAAGTCATAGTCTTTAGGATTAAATAGTTCTGTTATATATCCTTTATGTCCAACACTACCATCTTCTGTAGACACCTTTACTGATAAACTTAACTCTCTTATTTCTTCTAACCCATAAACTTCATCTCTAAAGCCAGCAAATATATGAACTTCCGAATCCTTTATGTTATCTACCAGGTATCTCATTGGAGCAGCCCCAATTCCTCCTGATACTACTGCAACCTTGCCTTTTATCTCTTCTAAGTCAAAGCCATTTCCTAATGGACCCATAACCTTAACCTCTTGTCCTTGTATAAGATTACTTAATAATTTTGTTCCTTCTCCAACTGATTGATATAAGAATTCTATAGAATTTGATGTTATATTATGAATACTAATAGGTCTCCATAATATAGGTTCCTTTTCCCAGGATCTTAGCATATAAAACTGTCCCGGTTCTCCTTGAAACTTACCCTCTATAGATAATTTAAATATTCCTTTAGCAACTTCTTTATTCTCTATTACTTTACAAACTTTGTATTCATAATTATCTTTTTTCATTCTAATCTCCTAATAATTTATTCTAATATAATGCCATACAATAAAGTTGTATGGCATTAACTGTAGTTATAATTTATTTTTTTAGATTTCCTATAGCTGTTAGAATTTCATTTTTCATTCTAATTGCCTCTTCTTTTGCATACTTAGCAAAGTTTTCTTCACCATCTAGTTTTCCTTTATATGCAAGCATTATACCCCTTGAAGAGTTAACAACCCCTCCATTTCCATCCTTAAGATAAAGTGCTACATCTTCTGCTTTTCCACCTTGGGCACCATATCCTGGTATTAAGAAGAGTGTACTATCTAAGGAATTTCTTATTTCTATACCTTCATCTACATGGGTACAGCCTATAACCCCACCTATAGAACTATACCCACACTTACCTATATAATTTTTCCCTAAATTATTTATAGTTTCCCCTACTACATTAAATACTTTTCTACCGCCCTTAGTTTCTATATATTGAATATCCTTGCTGCCCTCGTTTGAAGTTCTTATCAGTACAAAAACTCCTTTTTCACTATTTTCAATATAAGGTAAGTATGGCTCTATACTATCTAATCCCATATATGGACTTATAGTTATAAAATCAGCTTCAAACTCTCCTTCAAAATGTGCTTTAGCATACATTTCAGCCGTTTTAGCAATATCGCCTCTTTTTATATCTCCTATAGATATTGCTCCCTTTTCCTTTATATACTTTAATGTATTAGAATAAGCTCTTAATCCTTCCAATCCATATGCTTCATAATATGCTATTTGTGGTTTATAACAAGCTACATGGTCTATAGTTTCATCTATTATAGCTTTATTAAATTCGAAAATTGCATCCCCTACCTTTTCAAATTTCTTCATAAAACTTTTTGGTATATATGATATATCTGTATCTAGTCCCACACATACATGTCCTTTTTCTGCAATTGTATCGAATAGTCTATCTATAATCATATGATACTCCCTCACTTTTCTATTTTTTATAAACAACTTTACCACTTTTTATGGTAGTTATAACTTCTCCATATACTTTCATACCATTAAATGGAGTATTTTTACCTTTTGATAAAAATTTTTCCTTACGTATCTCATATTCTTTTTCTAAATCTAGTATTACTAAATCTCCATCATAACCTATATCTATTTGACCCTTATTAACTCCCAGTATTTCACTAGGTCTCTTACTCATGATTTCACTTAGCTTACTTAAGTCTATATGACCTGACTTTACAAGTTTTGTATAAGAAATTCCAAAGGCTGTTTCTATTCCTGATATTCCTGGAGCTCCTTTTTTCTTATCTTCTTCAGTATGAGGTGCATGATCTGTAGCAATGCTATCCACATATCCATCTTTTATAGCATGGATTAAGTATTCCACATCTTCCTTTTCTCTAAGAGGTGGATTTACTCTATACTCTACATCATTTGTTAAAGCTATATGATGGGGAGATACTTCACAAGTAACTTTATGACCTTTTTCCTTTGCTTTAATGATATATTCCATAGATTCTTTGGTACTTACATGGGAAAAGTGAACTTTACACCCTGCATGTTTTGCTAAAGTTATATTTCTCCAAGTCATAGTATTTTCTGCTAGTCTCATATCTATATCAGATAGATTATGATTCTCACAATGGCACATAACAGTTATATCCTTCTCTTTAGCCTTAATCATAGCATTTAACATAACTTCGCTATGCATAACATCTTTTCCATCTTCTGATATTACTTTTATATCACCTTTTTTTAGCTTATCTAAATGGCTTATGTCATCTCCACTAAACTCATTAGTTATAGATATAACTTGATTAATATCTATAAGTCCTACTTCCTTACCCCTATTTATAACATAATTAACTGTCTCCATAGTGCTACATACTGGATTTGTATTTGCCATAAGGTTTACCATTACATATCCACCTTTAACTGCAGCATGAGAACCTGATTGTATATCTTCCTTATGTGTAAGTCCCGGATCCCTAAAATGCACATGTAAATCTACAAAGCCAGGCATTACTATCTTTCCTGTTGCATCTATAGTTTTACAATCCTTTATGAGATTTCTTCCTAGCTCACAAATTATTCCATCCTTTATATAGACATCTCCAAAAAAGGTTCCACTCCAGTCAACTACTGTACCATTCTTTATGCAAATTTCCATAAGTATTCTCCAATCCTATCTATTAATATAATGAAGTTACCTTTTGTAAATCATCACAGTAATGACATCTATATTCCTTTGTTTCTTCATCTACTAAGTAATGTATATGCTTTATGTTAGGTTCTATAGATGTAACGCATCTAGGATTCTTACATTTAATAACATTTTCAACCTTTTTAGGAAGTGTAAGCTTAATTTTTTCCTTAATTTCTTCATTTTCTATTATATCTATAGTTATATTTGGATCTATTACTCCTAATATTTCAAAATCAATATCTATTCTAGTTTCTATTTTTATTATATCTTTTTTCCCACACTTATCACTATTAGCATTCATTATAAGAGCTACAGTGAAATCGGCTTTATCTAAGTTTAAGAAGTTAAATATTTTTATTCCTTCTCCAGCTTTTATATGATCTATTACTAATCCGTTTTTTATACTATTTATAGTTAACATATTACTTCCTCCTTATATACCTTAGTAAATTCCTAATAGTTTTAGTATTAATGCCATTCTCACATACATTCCATACTTAGCTTGCTTAAAGTACACAGCTCTATTATCACTATCTACTTCATATGCTATCTCATTTACTCTTGGTAATGGGTGAAGTACTATCATATCTTCTTTCGCAAGATTCATTTTCTCATTGTCTAATATATAAGTATCTTTAAGTTTTATATAGTCTTCTTCATTAAAAAATCTTTCTCTTTGTACCCTTGTCATATATAAAATATCTATTTCCTTCATAGCTTCTTCCATAGTTCTAACTTGCTTGAATTCTATGTTTTTCTTTTTAAGGACTTCTTTTTTTATATACTCTGGTATTTCTAATTCTTCAGGTGAAATTAGTACGAACTTGTTGTTTTCATATCTACTTAAAGCTTTTATTAACGAATGTACTGTTCTTCCAAATTTTAAATCTCCACAACAACCTATTGTTAAATTATTCAGTCTTCCCTTTAGGGTTCTTATTGTTAGTAAATCAGTTAAGGTTTGAGTTGGATGTTGGTGTCCACCATCCCCTGCATTTACTACGGGAATATCACTATATTGTGCTGCAACCTGTGGTGCTCCTTCTTTAGGATGTCTCATTACAGCAATGTCTGCATAGCATGCAACAGTTCTTATGGTATCTGCAATACTTTCTCCCTTAGCTACTGAACTAGCATTTGGTTCTGAAAATCCGATTACGCTTCCACCTAATCTATTCATAGCAGCTTCAAAACTAAATCTGGTTCTAGTACTTGGCTCATAAAATAATGTAGTAAGCAAGTACCCATCACAAGCATGTATAAATTTTCTTGAATCTTTTATTATTTCATCTGCTAGGTCAAATATTTCGTCTAATTCTTCTAAAGTAAAGTCCATTGGTTCGATTAAATTTCTTCCTTTTAACATATAAAACACTCCTTTTTAGCCTCTCTGGGATAATTTAAAGGTATTAAGATTTACTGATAAAATTCAATAAAAAAAGCTTTCCTCAACAAGGAAAGCTATAAATATCTGTAAATACAACTTTGTATATGAATATATTATTGTAAATTTTATCATACTACAAATGTATTCATACCAAAATATTATCTTCCCTTGCCGGCATCTCTGTACCGTTTTTAAAAGGATTCTTTATTAAATTTTTACTATTTTCATTTTACTTTAAATAAACTGTAATGTCAATATAGTTTATTATAATACTAAATTTTTTAACTTAACTTATTTATGTGATTAAATCACATATCTTTCTATATAAATATTGTATTATAAATTATATAAACAGTATAAGTTTTATCCGATGACTACCAGCTCTAGTACTCTCCTCTTCTTCAAAGTGGGAGTAAAGAGCTGCTACGTCCCTGGTCTAAGCTTCAGTGGGAGTAAAAACTCCCTCTGAGGCAAAGAACTCTGTTTATACTAGTTTATATTAAGAAGTAAATACCAAGCTTATCAAATATTTATCAGCATAAATGTAAAACCTCATGGTATACTAAATAAAAGCAAATTATAAGGAGGATATTAAAATGAAAATAACTTTTGATAACGAAACTAAAGATGCACTTTTAGAAAATTTAAGCAAACAAGGCAAATCTGTTGTTAGACTAGCTATTGCCGGTTTTGGTTGAGGTGGCCCTAACCTAAGCGTTGTTCTGGATGAACAAAAATCAAATGATACTGTAGAAACTGTTAATGGAATAACTTTTGCAGTTGATAAAGATGAAGAATATATTTTTGAAGATTGTATTGTTTCTTACAAAAAAACATTCTTTGGAAAAACTTTTAGAGTAATATCTAAAGCTATAGGTGAAAGCTCTTGTAGCTAATATATTAAAAAATAATGCACTCTTTAAAATAAAGAGTGCATTATTTTTTTAATATGTTAATCCCCATGACTAAAAACTCTATTTATTTAAAGTACTTACTTATTTCCTCTATTGAACTATTTAACACTGCTGCTATATTTTCTAGTTCCTTAGAATTATTTAGATTTTCATGAGATATGGTTGAAGTTTCTTCCGAACTTGCCATGGTTTCTTGGGCTATACCTGATAGATTTGTAATGTTATCATGAATTTTTTCACTGCTATCTAAAATTGCAGATACCTTAGAAACCACACCTATCATTTCCTCTTTTACTGTAGACACATTTTTCTGAATAGTTGAAAATGCTTTATTTGTATCTTTAACCAATTGTTGTTGTTCATCATTAGCATGAACTAATTCTTCTACCTCTAAAACTGATACATTAGTATCTTCCTCTAGAGACTTCAGTATATTTCCTATCTCTAGTGAGTTATTTTTACTCTCAGCTGCTAATTTCTTTATTTCATCTGCTACCACAGCAAATCCTTTTCCACTTTCACCAACCCTAGCTGCTTCAATTGCAGCATTTAATGCTAGAAGATTAGTTTGCTCTGAAATAGATGATATAACATTAGTTATTTCCGCAATATTAGATGATTTTTCAGCTAGTTCCTTCATAATGTCACTAACCTTTTTATTTTTACTCATAATATATTCACTTTTCTTAGATAATTCATGAACAATTTTTATTCCATTGTCTATCACCTCATCAGCTTCCTCAGAGGATTGTTTAACAACAGTAGTTACCTCTTCAGTCTCTGTTATCTCATGCTTTATATTATTTACTAAATTAGTCTGACTCTCAATTTCTTTGCTAGTATTAGTTGCCCCTATTGCTATTTCATCTATAGATGAATTTACAATTTCTGTACTTTGAACTATTAAAGAAACAATTCCTCTAAGCTCATTAGATTTTTCTTTAACTACAGTATATACATTGGATAAATCTATTAACATCTTTTGTTGTATCTTACTATTTTCATTTAATTCTTCTACATTTTTATTTATATCTTTATTCATTTTAGAAATAAATTGTGTAACTATTACAAGTGTTGGCAAAAACATTATAGTAGTACCTAAAATCCCGCTTAACTCAGCACTATTTCCTAACTTTACCTGCATATATGCATATATTAGTATAGATATTAAATTTATTCCACCAACAGTAGTTATTAATTTTAAATCCAAGTATAAAACTAAACTTAGTATAAATGGAAATCCAGCTGCAAAAGCAGATGCACAGGATGATGTGAGTAATATATATGTATCTACTAATAAAAATCCTATAGCCAAAACCCATCTCATTATGTTATTTGATGAGTTTTTCATATATAAGAATATGGCTATAACATAGGCTATACCTGCTACTAATATATTATATATTGCAAATCCAATCCTTCTATCTCCTCTATAAACTTGTAGAACTGAACCTGCTACTGTAACAAACATAATGCTCAAAAATACAATTAACATTAATTTATTTACTTTAGTAATATAATTGTTATAGTTATCTTTATGTTCATTTTTCCCCATAATAATCCCCCCATATTTTTACTTGATTGAATTATCGTACCATTGTATATACATCTTAATATATATTTTGAAAATAAAACCATAAAACAAACTACCTAAGTAATTCGCTTTATGGTTTTATATAAATAATTTAGTTTCTATCTTTTTTTCATAATCCGACCATGTATCATGTATTGTTTTATCTTTTACCTTTGATACCTTATTCATAGTAGCATCAAGATAATCTGCATAATGCACTATAAAAGCCTCTTCCGTATTTGGCCCTTTAGGAGATCCATACTCCGGTTTTCCATGATGTTGAACAATACATCCTTTAATTCGATTTTTAAAGTCCTCACTATAAAAACCAGGATTATTTTTAAATGCTTCTTCTATCATAGTTATACCTATAACTATATGACCTTCCATTTCACCTCTAATGGTTGGTTTAAACCTTCCAATTGACAAATATTCATATATCTTTCCAATATCATGAAGTTTTGCTGCTAATATAGCAATTTCCTTATATCTACAATTATACCTATATGCAAGTTTCTTTGCCCAATAAGTTACGTTAAGAGTGTGTTCTGCAAGCCCACCTATATATGTATGGTGTTCTAACCCTCCAATCCCTTGAGAAAAATTATTTATAAATTTCTTATCACAAAAAAAATATTTATCTAAAGACATAACCTCTTCACATTTAAATTGTTGAGTTGTCATTTCTTCTAATTCATCTAATATAAATTTTACATCTCTTTTTACACAGTTCATAAAATCATTTAAATTATAACTATATTTTGATAAATCTAGCTTCACTATACTATTATCTTTTATACTAACATTTACTACATCACCTATATTTAATACATTATTGTAATTATTTTTAACTTTAAGCCTTAATTCGCCTGTAATATCTCCTAGGGTATATATTATCTCATCTTTATATATTTTTTTATCTTTAATCATAAGTAACAATTCTACTAAATCCTTATTAGTACTATTAACTACTTGAATCAAATAGATTGATTTCATAACCTCATCTCCTTATAAAGTCATCTATTATGTATCTTTTCATAAGAAGATATTTTTATTCTTTGATCCATATAATATTTTACTTATATTTATCTCCAAATTCTTCAACTAATGTAGTAACTAGTTTTTTTATATTACTTGCATGAGCTACTAAAATCATAACTAACAAGAATATTAATATTCTTTCTTTATCTTCATTATTAAACTGGTACTTTTCCAAGTGTCTTCTAATTATTTCTTCTAAATCCTTCTCTTCCCCACTAAAAAATAATTCTATATTCTTTTGTTGTAAATCGCTAAATAATTTAAAGGTATCTTCCCATGAAAGAATATCATCCTCCCTATTATTTATATCATTAAAAGCTAATCTAAATACACTTTTTATTTCATCTGTTGTCAAAATTGGCCTCATATATCCTAATAAAACTAATTGAACTAAATGCAGTTTAGTATATCCTCTTTTTTTACCATCTTCCGGCTTAGAAATAACTTCACTCTTTATATAATTTTGAAGTATGCTATTAGTAAATTTATCATGCTTAAACTTATCGTTAAGATAATCTTTAACTTGTGATAAGAATAAATCATACTGTGGTAATTCATCATACTGTATGATACTTTTTTCAGTATTCTCACCTATCATCTCCGAAAATTTAGATACCACCTCTTGAAAAATAGTTCCACTATCTCTTTCTCTATCATTCATCTTCATCCCTCACTTTAATAACCTTTTTAATATTTAACATATTCTTGTCTTAATACTAGTTAAATATATCATAATGTAAATTTTTGTACACTACTTCATATTAATTATAAAAGATAATGTCTATATTTACAAATATCTATAAAATAAAAGTCGAATTATTTATTCATAGATTATGAAATTAATATATATTATTCATTCAAATATAAGCACATATCAATATTATTAACAATAATCACATTTTACTAACATATTATTATAAATAATATCAACATTAGTTGTTGATTAATATCTACATGTTAATTCCTATAATTCTACTAACTTTAGGCATCTATATATATTATCCACATTATCCACAGATAGGTTGTGCATAATATTTTTTATTTTCTGTCTAGAACACTGAATAATATGACTTTATCTCCTTCAAATTTTGATATTTTTTGTAGAATCAATTCACAAAGTAAATAAAATAGTATTGAAAATAAGCTTCTTTATGTTAAAATATTAAATTATAAGTTAAATTATTCATCTTTTCCTTATTATGTGATTAATACTACTATAATAGATCATATATTAATGGCATATAATGTAATTAATATATTTTTTTTATCATTTTTTATTGACTTATGATTTTTCTTGTATTATAGTTATTATATGGTATTAAATATAATATCTGCTAGCTAAATTTTATTTGATTACATAATCAAAAATATAGGAGGAATTTATTATGAAATCAACTGGTGTTGTAAGAAAAGTAGACGAGTTAGGGAGAATAGTTATCCCAGTAGAATTGAGGAGGACTTTAGATATTGACGTTAAGGATGCTCTTGAAATATACGTAGATGGTGAGCAAGTTATATTAAAGAAATATGAACCTGCATGTATCTTCTGTGGAGATGCTCGTGATGTGGTTAACTATAAATCTAAAAACATCTGTGAAAAATGTCTAAAAGAATTAAAGAATCAACAATAAATAATAA
>NZ_DHYX01000115.1:0-3225 GCF_002414285.1 Clostridium sp. UBA5119
AAAATCTCCTAGCCTAGGCTAGGAGATTTATATGTTTACTGAAAGATACTAAATAGCATACTTATGGATTAGTTTAATTTTGTTGGAGCTTAATATAGATATAATGTTATAAAAAATCCATATCAAAAATAATATAATTATAAGTAGCTGTCTTTGTATAAAAGAGATATAGGCAACGACTTATCCTCCTTATACGAATCATAATCATAGAGATTTTTTATTTTGCTCCCCTTGCTGCTAAGCTCTTTAAAGGGGCACTTATTATTATTTTCAGCCCAATTATAAAGGGCACAGTCCTTTGAACACTCTACATACTCATCGTAAGTTGATAAAAAATCACACTTAACCAAGCATAACACCCCCAATAAATACACATTTAATACCCTAAATTATAAATGAGAATTTTCACAAAATAAAGTATTTTTAGTAGATTTATTGTAGAATTTTCTATATTTGAAGATTTTCAAATATTTTTTAAATATAATTATAATATTTTAAAAAATTATAAAATTATACTACCATTGCTAAAATATTTATTAAAATTTATCCTATGAAAACTACACTTATGTCAATGTTTATATTTTTATGGCCTATATTTCTTTGAGTATTATGGATATTCAAACTATTATCTTCTTTTTTTGCTATATGGTTTTTAAGATTAATAATCTTTTCACTATCAATATTCATTACTTTTTCATATATAGGAAGTAGCTCATTAGGATTCTTATTATTTAAGCCTATATTAATGATTGCTATTTTTTTTATTCCATAAATACAACTTAACAAATTTTCATTGTTGGTGATATAATGAGAAAATTCAGTAAACTCGTCCAATAAGTGACTACAACCATATAAATCCAGTTCGGATATAGTTGAAGGTCTTTTTTTGCCTTCTTTGAAATCTAAATCCCCTACTTCATTATTTAATATGGTACCACCTTTTTCTATGACAGCTCTTTCTAAGTTTAAATCATTTAACTCTAAACAATCATCTATTCTTACCTGAGTTCCAATATCTATATGATACATAATAAAATTTTTAGCTTCTTCCTTAGATTTGACAAGAATACTGTGAATACCAATTTCCTCAAGTTTATTCATCATATCTTGTATTAATATGCTTACAGAAGTTCTATTTACCATACATATTACACCTCCTAAGGCAGTTAAATATTTTCTTTACTTATTTATATGGATGTAATTACTATTTTATGATATCAATGAAAGATTTTATAATATGAGCTGTAAAACCCCAAATTACATAATTATTCCACTGATAAAAGTATTCATCTAATACCCCCTTTGAAAATTTATAATCCTTACCTCCGTTTATTAAATGAAAGGGAAATCCATCTTGATTTATTGGGCCAATATCCATTTTATATAGTAATGGTTCTGTATCAATAAAAAATTTTATTGGTACCTTAAATATATGATCAACTTCACTTGTATTAAACCTAATATTACTTGTATTAAGTTTAGCGATATAGGGACGCATTACCATGTGGTATGGTGATAAGAAATAATCCATTTCACCAATAACTTCAAAATCTTCTTTTTTAATATTCATCTCTTCAATGGTTTCTCTTATTGCAGCATCTCTAAAAGACTCTCCTTCTTCAACCTTTCCACCAGGTAGACAAACATCTCCAGGCTGACTATTTAATTTTTTAGCTCTAACTTGAAAAATTATATAAACCTCATCTTCTATAACCTGTAGAAGAATCATCACTGCTGCTTTTTTCATAGGTTGTATAGATGTGGACTCCCTATCTTTAAAAATATCATTTATTCTATCAATATTTATATTTGTCATCAGTTCACTGCTCCTTCTAAATGTCTTATATATAGCATACCACAATATTAGATAATAAAAATATAACATATTATTAATAACATATTTTTTCTTNNTTTTTTTTTTTAATAAAAATCATATTTTTTCTTTGTCCTTGTTGAAAATTACAGTAAATGTTATACTAGATAGGACTTATTTAATTCTAAAATATAAAATTGGAGAGATGACTTGTGAAAAAGAGAATTTTATCATTATGGGTATTTTTTACTTTAGTGTTTACCTTTTCTTTCTCAACTATAGCCATTGCAGAATCTAAACCTGAAATCGTTGGTACTTCTGCTATTGTTATGGACTTAGAAACAAAGGAAATAATCTATTCTAAAAATATCGATGAAAAGAAACAACCAGCCAGTATTACTAAGCTGATGACCGCTTTACTATTAGCTGAAAATAAAAGCAAAACCGATTTACTTACTTATCCAGCTGCAGCCTTAGAAGAAGAGCCTTATTCTTATGGACTTAATGTTCATCCAGTAACTCCTGGAGATACATTTACCAGTAAAGATGCGATGGACATACTACTTCTTTATTCAGGTAATGATATTGCTTATATGGTTGCTGAAAATGTTGGTGGAACAAAGGAAAAGTTCATTACAATGATGAATGAAAAAGCTAAAGCTTTAGGTATGACTAATACTAATTTTGTAACACCTAATGGCCTTGATGATAACACTGATGATCACTATACTACAGCATATGATTTATCCCTATTATTAAATGCAGTTTACAGTAATGAGTGGATTAGAGAAACTATGTCTAAAAAGGAATCTGAAGTAAAATCTACTAATGGACCTTCATCAATAGTTGAAAATAGAAATAAACTTATAGGTGTAGATGGAAACATTGGTGGAAAAACTGGTTATACAGAAAAGTCTGGAAGGTGCTTAGCTGCTTTATATCAAAGGAATGGACATACTTTAGCAACGGTAGTATTAGGTTCAGATTATAATTTTCCAGTAGATACTCAGGTTTTTGAAGATACTACAAACCTAGCCAATTATGGCTTCAATGCAGAAAAAGAGGTATTCAAAGCTAAGAACACTGAAATTTCAGAAGTTACTATGGAATATAAAATTTTACCTCTTATAGGACCTAAAAAAGCAATTAAAGTTCCAATTACTATTCATGAGGATATTTCATTATATCCAACAGACTTAGAACCAGAATTTAATTCTGAAGTAGGTAAGATAAATATTTGGACTTTAAGTAAAGATAAATCTATTGGTAAAGCTACTGTTAATATAAAGGGGTATGAAAAACAATATGATATATATTCTAGACTATCCAATATGGATATAATAAAAAGTAATATCATATATTATGTATTAGCTCTATTAGTATTAATAGTAATAGCATCTTTAGTAATACTA
>NZ_DHYX01000115.1:3230-40109 GCF_002414285.1 Clostridium sp. UBA5119
AACAAAAAACGCAGAAAAAAAAGAAATCGTATATATAGATAGTTTTAAAGATTCCCTATGTTAATATTAATCACAGGGAATCTTTTTTTTGTGTAAATATTTGTAATTTTATATACAGTATATTTTTCTATTTACTAATTAAATTTATATTATAATAAGTAAATTTTAATTTTACACTATTTATTTTATCATTTTCAATTATGACAATGATACTTATGATTATATTTTGCTGTAAAAACTTAAAATACTAAATAAACTTTATAATGTCTTCAATTCTATCTATTATAAAATCAGGGTTATATGCTTTAATTTTTTCTATATTTAACGCGGTATAATTTACTAGGCAAGTTTTCGCTCCTGCATTCTTTCCGCATAATATATCATTGTGGCTATCTCCTACCATTATAGTTTCATTAGGGTTAACCTTAATGGCTTCACAAGCCTTTAACACTGGCTCACCATCTGGCTTATGTTTACTACTATCTTCTGGAGTAATTATTACATCAAAATATTTCTCTAAGTCAAAACAATTAAGTCCTCTTAAAGCCGTTCCCCTTTTTTTAGATGTAACTATTGCTAATTTTAATCCCTTATCTTTTAGCTTTAATAGTCCATCTTCCACGTGATCATAAGATTTTATGTGTTTATCATGGCAATTAAGACAGTATCTTATGTATTCGTCAACTAATTCATCCGCTCTCTCTTTATCATATTCACTCAATACATCTTTAAGTGGTATACCAAAGGATTCTACAATTTCCTCCTTTCCTATATTTAATCCTAAATAATTATTTAATACATAATTAAAGGAAGTCAATATTAATTCATTGGTATCTATTATTGTACCATCTAGATCAAACAGTATTGCTTTAATCATATCTTTCTACTCCTTATTTATAAGTAATTTTAGGGGTACGTACCACTTTGAATAACTTAATCCATGGTTATCTCTATATTCACCCTTTATATCCTTCACCATCACTGTAGCTCTTTTATTAATATTGCTAATTATTCCTTCATACAATATACCTTTGTATTTAAATTGAATAACTTGTCCTTTAACAAATGAGTTATTTATGGTTTTATTGAAGGCATCTTTACTTTTTAATATTTCATGATAACTACTTGTATGTCCAAATAAATTAAAGGCTATATTCTTAAATCGTTCACCTTTACAATTAGAGTTTCCATACTCACTAAATTCTATCACATGGCAAAGCTCATGCTCTAAAATAAGCATAAGAGCTTCTAGTGCATCCTTAGCTTCTATTCCACATACAACTTTACTTCTATTATCTTCTATATATTCTTTTACTACTCTATTACTTATTCTAATCTCATAGGTACTATCTTTTCCTCTTTTTGAAAAGATAGTCTTTCCACCACTTGAAGTCATCCTATTGGATAAGGATACTTTAATACCCTTTGGTATAGCATTAACTAGATAATCCTTTAATACATAACCATCGTATATATCTATAAGGTTAGAAATATTTTCTAATGTCAAAATATCTATAGAATTTAGCGCATTAAGTTTATGTCTTCTGCAAAAATCTTTCTTTATAAAATCTCTCATATTCACTTTATCATTTTTTTTAGCTTCAGTGTTAATCATTAAGTATGTAATACCTTCCTTAAATAGATTTTTTTATAAAAAATGCTGAGCATGCACTATAATTATATTACATGCTCAGCGCTTATCTAATATTTAGAGCATTTTAACACAGACTAACTTAATATTTTATTGATTTATATATAAGTCTGCTTAATTGATCTTTTTCTTTTGCACCTTCTATACTTCTTAAAATTTCCACATTAATCTTACTTATATCAATATTTAATTCTTCAATATGACTTTCTAAGGAATTTATTGCATTTAAAAGCCTTGTCTTTTTATTATCTTTAACTATTACCTTATCTGCAAAAGATTTAAGAGCAACATATGTTAAGATTAGTACATCTTTAGTCTCTATAAAATCTTCATAATTTTCCACAAGATATACTACAGCTTTAGTTAGTAGATTTTTATATATTTCTATACCCTCACCGTGGAGAGTAAAAGCTACTATACTTCTAGCAGTATATATAACCTTATCTATTTTATCATCTTCTACAGATTTACCAAAGGCACCACTTGCTAATTGTTGTGTTGCTAGCACACGTAAGAATTCTGATTTATCTATCCCCTCATCCATTAAATTTTCTAACTGCAATTCATCTAGACTTTGACTATAGTAAAACTTTGGAGAAATTATATTTGTATCACCCTTATTGAAATCTATGTTAACTGGTAAGAATTTTCTCATAACTCCTCCCAGTACAGGTTCATAAATTTCTTCTATTAAAATAAATGATGTCTCATCACTTATAATTCCAATGTCAGTAGATAACTCTATAATCTTATTTTTCATAGCCTCATGAACTTCTCCACGTTCATAGACGATTCTATTCTCTAAAGATTCTATTCTTTTCTTATACCAAACCTTTTCAATTAAATTTGCATTAACCTCTAAGTCTAATTTAGTAAGAACTATTCTTCGTTGTATTCTTCTATCTCCAACCATACCATTAAGAGTAACAATACCTTCTAGATCCCCATCTATCTTAGCAAATATTGAAAATGGTTCCCCATCATACATATATTCTATGGTTCTAGGGTAAGTTTTTTCAACCTTCATTCCACCCCAATCAATTTCAATATCTGTTATTTGTAGTCCTCTTATTCTATTGAACTGATTTAAGATTACATCCTCTATTCTAATACTTCTATTAATAAATTCTGCTTTTCCAAAGGTAATTCTTGCTATTTTATTGATGAAATACGTATTAACAGAGGCATCTATTCCAAAAGGGAAAATTCTGCTTCCTACGCAAGTTTTTTCTACATAATCAAGGATATCTTTCTCATCATCCACTACGTCATCAGTAAATAAAATGATAGTATTTTCTTCTCCCTTATCTTCATTTAAAAAGGCATATTTTATTCCATCAAATATATTAGCATCATTTTCACAAGCTAACTTATCTATCCACTTAGATGCTTCTTTTAAATTTTCATCATTAAATTCAACTCTTCTACTCTCTGAAAAATGCTTTAGGGTGTCACCCATAGCAACTATGTTAAAGGTATCACCTTTATATAAATTTCTAAGACATAAGTGTAAAGCAGTTTTAGCCTCCTTTAACTTATCTCCTTCCATGGATTCTGATATGTCTATAAGGAATATATAGTTTCCATTTCTCTCTTCTACATCCTCTTCAATTTCAGGTAGAAATCTCAAATATACAATTCCATTGTCTTCGCTATAATTCTCATATATAATTCCACTTGTTTCACTAGAATTTTCCTCTAAATAAATTATCATATCACTATCCAGGATTTGCTCTTCACCATGAAGGGTTATTTTGTATAAATTGCTCTCATCATCCTCTTCTTCTTCTACCTGAATTTTATGGGTATTACAAGAGAATTTAGCACTTTCAAAGGTTTCTACTAATAGATTTAAAGATAATTTATAGTCTTCTTGTTGGTTTTGTTCTTCATTATATGGATTTTCCGGAAGTACAATCTTAGGTATAATTAACTTAAGTTTGGAATGCTCATATACTAGCTCTTCAATATAAGAAATCTTTATAACGACAGTTTCACCTTTTAAAATTGTTCCAATTGACATTTTAAAATAGTTGTTATTTAGTTCTTCTAATATAAGTTTACTTCCTGAATCTTCTCCAATATTTTCATAAATTTTCTCTATTTCTTTTTTATCTTCTACTCTACCTTTTATAACACTGCCACCTATATTAGCTTCAAAACCTGAAATAACAGCAGTATCTGGTATAGGGAAGGTATAAACTCCTTTTATATCATCTTCACCAATATTTTCATAAACATGGCTAATTGTAAATTCAACAAACTCTCCACAAATATTACCGTCTATATCTACCTTTTTTAACAATATTTCTCCCTTAGAAATATTGTTCTGTAACTTTTCATATTCCATAACCTCACTCCTTTTATGTTATCTACCTTTGCTTCAGAAGAGTTTTTCCTCCCTCTGAAGGATAAATTATTATCTAGGGACTTAGCCATAGTCATATAATTTAATATAAAAGTTTCTATAAATTATATTGTACTACATAACTTCTTTTATTACTCTCAAAGCATTCTTATATAATATTTTTTCTATATAACTTTCATTATATCCTTCTTTTTGTAATGCAGTTATGAGTTTATCTATCTCTCCCATGTTACTAATTTCTAGATTTTTAGGATTTATTCCATCAAAATCACTACCAAGGGATAATACATCGATACCTCCAATATTATAAATATGATTTATATGTTTAACCATATCTTTAACAGCACTTTTACTTCCGCCTTCTATTAAGAAAGATTTTTCAAAGTTGATTCCAGTTATGCCCCCCTTTTCACTAAGAGTTCTAATCATATCATCAGTTAAATTTCTGCTGTGATTACATACAGCTCTACTGTTTGAATGTGATGCTACAAAAGGTTTCTTACTATATCTTGATACATCATAGAACCCTCCATCTGATAGGTGTGAAACGTCAATAATCATGCCTAGCCTATTCATTTCTTCAAGGGTTTCTAATCCAAAGGTTTTTAACCCTTTATCTCGAAACTCTTCTCTGCAATTTGGATAACCTATACTATTTTCATAATTCCAGGTTAATGTCATAAGTCTAACTCCTAGGTCATAAAAATTTCTTAAATTCTTAAGAGAGCCTTCTATAGCTTCACCTTCTTCAATGGTCAAGAAAGCTGATATTTTATCCTCCTCCTTATTCACTTTAAAATCCTTATAATTTTTTGCCACAGATATTTCATGATTATTTTTTTCTAATTCTTCATAAAATTTATTTAGCATATCCATGGCTCTATTAAATGCCTTAGGATGCTCATTAAGATCAATAAACAAGGCAAAAAATTGTGCCAAGGACTTACCTTTTGTTAATTTTTCTAAATCAATAGCTAGATGGTTTCTCTTTAATTCCATATTCTTATTATCTATTAAATGACAGATTGTATCACAATGTAAATCAATTATACTCATATTATATCCCCCTTAATACTAAGACTATATTTTCTATTAAATTACCAATTTACAAGTTATTTATTATTATAAATATTAAAGTTTTATCCCTATTATCTATATTATAAATTCTCCTTCTTTATTTATATATCCTTCTTTTTCATCTATTATAACCTTACATATTCCATTATAAAAGTTATCTACTTCATGAAATTTAGGCTCTATAACTATATGACCTTTTAAATCTACAAAGCCCCACTTCTCGCTAATTTCAACAGAAAATAGACCTTCACTGTACTCAAGAACATTATCATACTCTATAGGTATTATTATGTTCCCATTTCTATCTATAAATCCATATTTATCTTCTATGGAAACTGCTGCATATTCTGTATTGAAATTATCTGCCCAGCTGTATGTTTTTTCAATAACAAAGTCACCAGAATTATTAATATATCCCCATAAATTATCTATGGATACAGCTGCAAGACCATTAAGAAATTCGTTAGTAAAATCAAAATTCCCGTCTATCTTTATATTAAAGTTTTCATCCACATATACATTTTTACCCTCTAATCCTACATTTGCTAAACCTTCATTAAAGTTGTTAGCATATTCATATATAAATCCACTAATACACTGACCTTCCCCATTTATATATCCATATTTCTCACCTTTTCTAACTATAGCAAGGCCATTCTCTTCAAACTCGTTAGCTTCATCAAATGCAGGTGATATAATCATCTTACTATGGTTATTAATATATCCCCACTTTCCTAATACTTTCACCGCTGCAAGTCCTTCAGTGAATCCCTTTCCTTCTTCATATTTTATTGGTATTACCTCATTCCCCTGTAAGTCTATATATCCATATCTATGGTCTAACTCAACTAAAGCCATGCCTTCATTAAAATAGTTTATATCATCATATTTGGGAGCTATTATATAATCTCCTTGGCTATTGATAAAACCACATAATCCATCTACCTCTACAAAGCCCATTTCATCCTCAAATTCATCGGCAAAATCAAAAATAAAAGGAACTATAGTTTTTCCACTTTCATCTATATAACCATATTTATTATCTAATTCAACGGGATACATTTTCATAATCTTTTCTCCTTTGCTTTTTAAATATATGAATATTATACCATTTATACGAATAAAAAGTCTTATATTATCTTAATTAAAGATAACCTATTCTATATATTTAACTATTTAAAAACTATTATTTCATACCTTATATATTATTAATACAATGTCTATTTAATTATACTAATTGTTAGTAATTATAATTTATATTATAATTAAAAAGATGTAATAATAAGTGTAGGTATCTCTACACAATACAAAGGAGTGTTAAATATATGAAAAATTGTATAGTAGCTCAATCAGGTGGTCCTACATCTGTAATAAATGCTAGCGCAATGGGAGTATTTAAAGCAAATGAAGAACTACACTATTTTGACAATGTATATGCAGGAATTAACGGTATTGAGGGAATTTTAAATGAAAATATAATAAATCTTTCTCAGATTGACAGTGAAGTTATTGACAGATTAATTTATACACCATCTTCAGGACTTGGATCTTGTAGATACAAATTAAAAACCTATGAAGATAACAAAGAAGAATACATAAAACTTTTTGAGATTTTTAAGAAGCATGAAATTGATACTTTCTTCTACATTGGTGGAAATGATTCTATGGATACAGTTCATAAACTTAGTAACTATGCAAAGGAGCATAACCTTCCTGTAAAATTCTTTGGAGTTCCTAAAACTATAGATAATGACCTTCCAGTAATGGATCATACTCCTGGTTTTGGAAGTGCTGCTAAGTTTATATCAACTATAGCCCTAGAAAACAAACTAGATGCTAGTGTGTATACTGCAAAAAATGTATTTGTTATAGAGGCAATGGGCCGTGATACAGGATGGCTAGCTGCAAGTTCTTGTATTGCTACATTAAATGGAAAACCAGTAGTAGATTTAATTTATCTTCCTGAAGTTGCCTTTGATGAAGCTAAGTTTTTAAAAGATGTGGCTAAAAAATTAGAAGTAAAAAATTCTGTAATTGTAGTAGTTTCTGAAGGAATAAGAACAGCAGATGGTACTTTCCTTGGTGAAATGGGTGGTACTGGTCTAGATAAATTTGGTCACGCTCAATTAGGTGGAGTTTGTAGTTATATTAAAAATGTAATCACTGAAAATGGAGTTTGCAAAAAAGTAAGAGCCATAGAACTTTCAACTATGCAACGTTGCGCAATGCACTTTGCTTCTCAAACTGATATTGATGAAGCCTTTAATTGTGGATTTGCTGCATTAAAACACTCTGCAGAAGGTGAAAGCGGTTATATGATAGGTATTAAGAGAGTTTCTAATGATCCATATAAATCAGAAACTTTTGCAGTGCACACTTCAAAGGTAGCAAATTCAATAAAATATTTCCCTAAGGAATGGATCAATGAGGAAGGTAATAATGTAACTAAAGAAGCCTATGAGTATACACTGCCTCTAATTATGGGAGAACCAAAAATTCAATACGAAAACGGTCTTCCAAAATATGCTTTTATAACAAAATAATATTAACAATTTAATTTGCCTATATTAAAAGGAGTGATTTCTTATTAAAAATCACTCCTTTGTACTAATTTATGTATTATATTAAGAGACATTTTAGTTTTAATCTAAAGATAATCAGTGTTATTTCCTTCAGTGTGATTTTAGTTACCTGCTGTATCTGTATTATCTTCTTCTACATAATTAGGATAAAACTCTTTTCCACCAGCTTTAACAGTAATTACATTATTAGTTACAGCTACATCAAATTTAGTTTTTAAAGATTGTGATGTTGGAAATTTACCATCAAAATATTTATTACCTATTTTCGTTATATCACTTTCTTCAATAGGTCCTGAAGCACTTATATCTCCCTCTATTATCCCGGTTTTAACTGCCATAGCTATGGCATTAGCATTTGAAACATCTGTTTTTTCTTTAGCTTCATCCACTTTAGATACCATTGTTGGTGCTACGGCTAAGGCTAATACACCTATTATCCCTAAAACTACTAGTAACTCAATTAAGGTAAATCCCTTTTTCTTAGATCTATTAATTTTATTATTCACACTATTCCTCCTTTCCTTTTTGATTTAAGAATTTATGTAACAATTCACGTACATAAACTATGATATCCATTAGATACATAATTATACAATAATTTCTACTTTTTTCTAAAAATTTATATATATTTTCTATAAAATATTTTCTTCATAAATAAAAACACCTAGGCTTTATTTTAATCCTAGGTGTTTACAATATTTATATACTAATTATCAGTTAATTTTTCATTACACTTTTCTTTTATAAGAAAAGCTTCATCATAATGATCGTCAATAACTATAGCTTCTTCTGCACACTTTAATGCTTCTTTAAACTTTCCATCTTTAAAATATATTTTAGCTTTAAGCAAGTAGTATCTTTCATCATCAGACATCTCTATAGCATTATTAATAAAGGTTAAGGCTTTATCATATTGAAAATCTACTATAGCATAAAAATAATAAGCTATTATATAGTAAATTTTATCTTGCCTTGTATATAAATTAAATATACCCATTAAGAAGCTAAGAATTTCCTTTCTTGAAAGAAAAGTTTTTCTTACGGTACCTCTATTCATATCTTTATAGGACATCTTAAATAAATAATCCACTGCTTCTGTGTATTTATATCTTCTAATATAAATACAAACCTTATTTAAATTCATATATAAATCATTAGGTGCTAAAGTAAGAGCTTGTTCCATATATACCATGGATTTCTCATATTCCCCAATCTCAAAATGTGTTCTTGCTAAAAGGTTAAAGTATTTACCATTGTCATTTTTTAAACTAATAGCCTTATTAAGGTTATATATAACCTCTGAATAAGAAAAACAATCTAAATTATGAACTCCTAGTAAATCCTTTAAGGAGGTCTTAGAACTATTTAAAAGTCTCAATACTAATACAATTGCCCTTCCTTTTCTATAATACCCATGGGGACCATCACTTTTCACCTCAATGAGCCTATCATATATATTTATGGCTTTATTATAATTTTGTATCACCTTATATACTGATTGGTTTTTTTCAATAACTTCATATTCCTCACCCAATTCCAAAGATAACACTTCTATATAATCATACCAAAAGTCATTATCTAGTTCTAAATTAATAGCTCTCTTACAGTTGTGCATTATTCTGTCACATCTATCATCTAAAGTTAAACACTCATCTTGTTTTATCCTATAAATTTCATCTCTAAGGAGATCAGACATACTTTTTTTATACTCATCATAATTTCCCTTATATATATCTTCAGCTTCATACATTTTTTTAATTATACACTCATAGCTTTGAACTTTTATATTATAAGGTGATTTCTTATCTCTAGTTATGCCACCTAATACCTCTAATGCCTCATCATATCTTTTTAGTTTCATAAAAATAAAACCTTTATGATATAAGTAATCATAGTAATCTCTATTTTTAACGTCTATAACTTCATTTAAAACTTTTAAAATTATATCTACATCCTTAGTAAGTGAAGTTCTTTCCATAACAGCATCAATAAAGTCCCTCACCTTATTATCTATATAGGTTTTATTAATGTACTCCCTATCCTCATACTCTGAATTACTTTCTATTTGGTATAGAATTTTATATATATTAATCATCTGTAAAAAGTAATTATTATCAATTAAAATATATTTTCCTTCTTCAACTAACTCTAGATATTTTACACTTACATATTCAGAACTACTATGATAGTGATCGTTTTCTTCTTCCTTAAGAATAACTTGAAGAAGTTTCATATAGTTTTCATAAAGATTATAATAATCTCTTATATTTATAAATTTCTTTATGTTATCTAAATATTGATTTTTTAAAATTCCCCCTAGTCTAGCTAAGTTTTCACCAAATATCTCTACATCTCCATAACTACTATAACTAGAGAGAGCATAATTAAGTCCTTCATAATAGGTTTCAAAAGCTTCTTCAAACCTATCTAATTTTTCTAAAGTTTTTCCTTTATGATTATAAATAAATTCATCTACTGTTATTCCAAAAGATAAGTTTATATAATAAAGTGCTTTTTCATAATCTTCTTCCTCGTAATAGGCAAAGGATAAAAGGTCATATACTTCATCAGTTTTATTAAAGGTCATAGCCTTTTCTAAGGCATGAAAAGCATCCTTCCTTCTATCCAGCTTAAGGAGCATCTTTCCCTTTAATATGTAATAATCATATCCTTTATCATAATCTATCACACTATCTAATTTCACCAGTATCTTTTCAGCTTCTACCTTGGTTATATTATTATAATTATCATATTTTTCTTCTATGTTAAATTTGTTGTAATCCATATTCCCTCCTAAACATAAGATAAGCCCTACGCATCCATATTCAATTTTACCATATATGGGTATAAATCTAAATTAATAAATGATTAACTTTCATATATTGTCATATTATTTATATTTCATATGGATTATAATTACTATATATTTTTTAAAATATGGTAATATATAATTAAAAATAAAATTTAGGAGGCAACTAAAAATGCAGAATATTAATAGTGAAAATTACAAAACTGCTATATTTGCTGGTGGCTGCTTTTGGTGCATGGTATCCCCTTTTGATGTATTAGATGGAATTATAAGTGTTACTTCTGGGTATACTGGANNTATGATTCTACTATCATCTCCTATGAAAAGCTCCTAGATGCCTTTTGGAGACAGATAGACCCAACGGATGATGAAGGTCAATTTCAAGATAGAGGCTCTTCCTACATTGCTGCTATTTTCTACATGGATGAGAATCAAAGAATAATTGCTGAAAAATCTAAAAAAGCTCTAAATGATTCAGGTAGATTTCCCAAAGAAGTGGTTACTAGGATTCTCCCAGCATCAACCTTCTATGAAGCAGAGGAATATCATCAAGAATTTTATAAAACCCATCCTACAGAATATAAAAAGGATAGAAGTATATCTGGAAGAGATGAGTTTATAGCAAAATATTGGGGTGATGATTATTATAAAATATATGAAGACTAAAATATTTTAAGATTGGATGTGCTGTTATGAAAAAACAACATAGTGAATTATTTAAAATCCTTATTAATGCCTACTATAATGATAAATTAGAGAATGTTATTGAAGAATTATTAAAGGACAATACAGTTGATAAAGAAGCCTTAGCTGCAGAAATTTCTTCTCTCTGTGGAGTGAATTTGTCCTTTAGTAATAATTACATAGAAGATTTAAAAAATGCCATAAATAATTATGAATCAGATCATAAAATTGTTAATAAAATTAAACTATGTAAAATGGAGTGTAAGGTAGATTGTGATGGAAAGACAAAATGTCAAGAAAGTTGCCCATTTGATGCTATTTTATATAATGAAAAAACTAAGTGTACTTATATAGATAATGATAAATGTACTGATTGTGGGTTCTGTGTAGAGGGATGTCCAACTGGAAGTATTCTAGATACAGTTGAATTCATGCCTCTTGCTAAACTTTTAAAGGAAAACACTCCTGTAGTAGCTGCTGTAGCCCCTGCTATAATGGGTCAATTTGGAGATAGTACCATTGAACAGCTTAGAACTGCTTTTAAATCTCTTGGATTTACTGATATGGTGGAAGTAGCATTCTTTGCAGATATGCTTACCCTTAAAGAAACCATTGAATTTGATGCTCACGTTAAAACTAAATCAGATTTTATGATTACATCTTGCTGCTGTCCTATGTGGGTTGGCATGATAAAAAAAGTATATAAGGATTTATTGCCTCATACATCTCCTACTGTATCTCCAATGATTGCAGCTGGTAGGGTGTTAAAAAAATTAAACCCAGATGTAAAGGTAGTATTTGTAGGCCCATGTGTAGCAAAAAAGGCAGAAGTTAAATCTCCAGATTTAATTGGTGATATTGATTTTGTTCTTACCTTTGCAGAATTACAAGAAATTTTTGAAGCCTTTAATATAGTTCCAGAAACCCTTGAAGGCACTACCTCCATGGAATATGCCTCACGAGGTGGAAGGCTTTATGCACGTACCGGTGGAGTTTCAATTGCCATTGAAGATTGCATAGAAAGAATGTTTCCTGAAAAATATAAACTTGTAACTCCTATTCAAGGTAACGGAATAAAAGAATGTAAGGAAATATTACAAGACCTTCAAAAAGGTATTATAAAAGGAAACTTCATTGAAGGAATGGGATGTGTTGGTGGATGTGTTGGTGGGCCAAAAGCTATTGCTCCTAAAGATAATTCTAAAATAGCCGTAGATACCTTTGCAGATAACTCTAAATATAAAGTTGCCTACGATAGCCCAGTAATGAATGGAATCTTAGATGCCATTGGCATATTCACCATAGAAGATTATAAAGATGAAAGCAAAACTGAAATATTCCATAGAGACTTTTAAAAAGACTATGTCTATGAAACTTCCTACTAGATTAATTTATCTCTCACAAAAATTGAGCATTCACTTTAATATAAGTGGATGCTCAACATTTTTTATTTATATAATTCCTTCATTTTTTCAAAGGCTTCATTACTTAGAATGTGTTCTATGCGGCAGGCATCTCCATCGGCTACTTCTTTAGATACTTTTAAAGTGTCCATGAGATATTTAGTGATGAGAGTATGTCTTTCATATATTTCACTGGCCTTTTTCATGCCTTTTTCTGCGAGAGTTATCTCACCTCCTTGTTCCATGGTTATATACTCAGCTTTTTTCAGTATGCCCATGGCTCTGCTAATGCTAGCCTTTGTATAACCTAATTCATTTGCTATATCTATAGAACGTACAGAGCCCTTTTTTCTCTGAAGCAATAAAATAGTTTCTAAATAATTTTCTCCGGATTCATGTATTTTCATAATAATCTCCTGTATAGTTTCTTTTAACCTATTTTATCATAGGTTAAATTTTCATTCAACTTTCCAAAATTATTCTTTACTTATTTAAAATAACCCAATATATGAAAATTATTCTCATTTTCAGTTGACATCATAAATCATTTATAGTAAACTCAAAATATAGGTTAGTTAAAGCTAACTTATGTTTTTTAATATTAGTTAGCTTGTGCATACTTAAAGGAGGGATTTATATGCCACTTACTATGGCCAAATCTGGAGAAAAAGTTTTTATAAAGAAAATTAATGGTAAAGAAGAAACGGTGAGATTTTTAAAAAGCCTAGGATTTATTGTAGGTGAAAGTATAACTCTTATTTCAGAGTTAGGTGGAAATATAATTATTAATGTTAAAGATAGCCGTATTGCAATAGATAAATCTATGGCAAATAGGATTATTATATAGGAATTATTTTAGGAGGTAATTATGAGTACATTAAAGGATGTAAAGCCAGGACAAACTGTTACAGTAGTTAAAATTCAGGGTGAAGGTGCTGTAAAACGTAGGATTATGGACATGGGAGTTACTAAGGGTTCTTCTATCCATCTAAGGAAGATAGCTCCCTTAGGAGATCCTATTGAAATAACTATTCGAGGATATGAACTTTCTATTAGAAAATCAGATGCTGAAAAAATATTAGTTGAATAGTTTTTAAATCTAAAATTTTCACAGAGTTAAATCTCTGTATATTTTTCATTAGTAAGTTAGCATCGGCTAACATTTAGGGGGGATTAAAATGGGTATAAAAATAGCTCTTGCTGGAAACCCAAACTGTGGTAAGACCACGATTTTCAATGAACTTACAGGGAGTTCCCAATATGTAGGAAACTGGCCTGGAGTAACTGTAGAAAAGAAAGAAGGAAAATTAAAAGGACATAAGGATGTAACTATCGTTGATTTACCAGGTATTTATTCATTATCACCTTATACTTTAGAAGAAGTTGTAACTCGTAATTTCTTGATTGATGAAAGACCAGATGTGATTATTAATATAGTTGATGGATCAAATATTGAAAGAAATCTTTATTTAACAACTCAACTTGTAGAACTTGGAATTCCTGTAGTTATAGCCTTAAATATGATGGACGTAGTAAATAAAAATGGAGACATGATAAATACTTCAAAGCTTTCGAAAACACTTGGATGTGAAGTATTAGAAACCTCTGCCCTTAAGGGAAAAGGTCTAAAGGAATTATCTGATAAGGCTGTAGAAATTGGTAAAAGCACTCCAAAGGTTACCTTATTAAATACCTTTAGTAAGGATACAGAAGAAGTTATAAGTAACATAGAAAAACTATTAAAAGGAAATTCTTTAATAAAAAATCCACGTTGGTTTTATATTAAACTCTTTGAAAGAGATGAAAAAGTTCTAGAATATTTAAAACTAGATAACAATACAAAAGATAAATTAGATAATTTAATTAATAACTATGAGGAATCTCTTGATGACGATGCAGAAAGTATTATTACCACTGAACGTTATGACTACATAGGTAAAATAATTACCTCCTGTGTTAAGAAGAAAAATAATTCTAATTTAACTACTTCAGATAAAATAGATAAAGTTGTGACTAACAGATGGCTTGCCCTTCCAATTTTTGCACTAGTAATGCTAGGTATATATTATATTGCAGTTACTACTATTGGAACCATAGCCACTGATTGGGTAAATGACACCCTTTTTGCTGAGCTCATTCAAGGGAATGTTTCTGACTGGTTAATGAATATTCAGGTAGCTGACTGGTTACATGGACTAATTGTAGATGGTATTATCGGTGGTGTTGGTGCTGTTCTTGGATTTGTACCACAAATAATGGTATTATTCTTCTTAATATCTTTACTAGAAGACTGTGGTTATATGGCTCGTGTAGCTTTTATCATGGACAGGATCTTCCGTAGGTTTGGACTTTCCGGTAAATCTTTTATCCCTATGTTAATAGGTTCTGGTTGTAGTGTTCCTGCTATTATGGCAAGCAGAACCATTGAAAATGATAGAGATAGAAAAATGACTATAATGCTTACTCCATTTATTCCATGTAGTGCTAAACTACCAGTATTTGCGCTACTAGCTGGTGCCTTCTTCCCTAGTCAACCTTGGGCAGCACCATCAATGTACTTCTTAGGTATAGCCATGGTTATACTTTCAGGAATAGTACTTAAGAAAACTAAGTTATTTAAAGGTGATCCAGCTCCTTTCGTTATGGAACTGCCACAATATAGAATACCTAGCTTAAAAGGACTTCTTATCCACATGTGGGACAGAGGAAAAGCCTTTATAATAAAAGCTGGTACTATAATCTTTGTAGCTTCAGGTCTTGTATGGTTCTTACAATCCTTTAGCTGGTCTTTACAAATGGTAGACGCGCAAGATAGTATATTAGCTTCCATTGGAAACGTAATAGCTCCTATATTTACACCTCTAGGATTTGGTAACTGGCAATCTGCCGTTGCTACCGTAACAGGATTCTTAGCTAAAGAAAATGTAGTTGCTACCTTTGGTGTCCTATTTGGATTAGGTGCTGAACTAACAGAAAGTGATCCTAACTTAGTTTCAACTATGGGACAACTATTTAATGTAGTTAGTGCTTACTCTTTCATGGCATTCACCCTACTAGCTGCTCCATGCTTTGCGGCTATTGGTGCTACAAAACGTGAAATGGGCTCTTGGAAATGGACATTTATCGCTATAGGATATCAAACAGGTTTAGCCTATGTGGTTTCCTTAATCATTTATCAAGTTGGACGCTTAATCTTTTTATAAGGAGGTGTTACTATGGCAACATTTTTAATTGGTGCTGTAGTTATAGGTGCTATGATATTAGTATCAGTAAAACAATTTAAAAAACACTCAAAAGGTGACGGTTGTGGCTGTGGTTGCTCAGGCTGCTCACAGGCTAGCAAGTGTCATAGATAAAATAAAGCTGAGGAAATTTCCTCAGCTTTTCTTATGGTTTAAACTAATCTTATTGTTGTATCTTCCTTTAACTCTTCCTTTAATCGCTTTCTTAAGTTTTCTAATAATAATTCTACATCCTCATGATTTTTTATAGTCTTTTCATCCTTAACCAATTCAATCACACTAAGTACTTTAGCAATGTTTCCTCTTCCAGTTTCTTTAATAATTTCATTTAACCACCTTAACTTTAGTTTCTCTCCAAGTTTATACATTGATAATATAACTGGAAAACTCTTTGAACATAGAGTTTTCTTAGTAAGGTTTTCAAAGTCTTCATTAATTTTACCTTCAAATTCATTATAGAAATCATATCCCTTCAAGTTTTCTATAACTTCATCTTTACAAGCTTTAATAAATTCTATTGCTGGAAGTATCTCTTTATTTAATAGTTCTAACACTTTATTATTATACTTTTCTATTAGTGGTGGTAGCTGAGGAATCCTGTTATAAGGTTCTTTAATCCTTAAAATACCATGTAGCTCTTCTACTAGTCCTTCTATTTCACAATCATATATAAATTCCTTATTTTCTTTAAAGGAATTAAGGATGTC
The DNA here is from genome assembly GCF_002414285.1 of Clostridium sp. UBA5119. NCBI lineage: Bacteria > Bacillati > Bacillota > Clostridia > Eubacteriales > Clostridiaceae > Clostridium > Clostridium sp. UBA5119. Next base: position 19,754 of record NZ_DHYX01000115.1, read on the forward strand.
TGTAGCGGTATCAAAGATTATTCTCTGTTCTCCCCTTTCATTTAAGTCAACTGTATTGTTTTCTTTTCTATAAAAAAATCCCTTTATATTATCAATATAATCTATATAGTCTAGGAATTCTTCTTCTAAATCATAGAGATACTTAAAAAATTCTTGGATGTCATCTATATTAAGTAGACCTTGAAATAACTTTTCACCTAGAAATACTATTTCTTTTCCAGGATAATCTTTATTTATTGAATAATTAAAATTCATATCCTTAATCTTCTTAAGTTCTTCTTTACCTAATTCTTTGAAATACTTCATTAGAAGTTCTTCATCATTAGGTATAGAGCTTCCTCCAAATAGTTCTTTAATTAACTCCCTAGCTGCATCTATATATTTACTAGGTACCTTTTCTCTACTAATTACTATAACCTTTTCTTCATACTCGCTCTTAACTAGGTAATCTACTATATCCTTGTTATTAGAAGACACTACCTCATTAGCATATATAATACTTATATATTGCTTTTTAAATAGCTTCAGGAGTATACCTTGAATATCTAGCTCCTTCCAACCATAGGGTGAACTTGAAAATTTAGTTAATATGCTTTTCACCGTTAATTTAATACTTCTCATGGTACTAGTTAATATATAATTATTTACCTCCTCCAAGGCTAATTTATTTGCCTCATTATCTTCTATAGTTCTTTGGCTAGTATCAGCTTCCACTATATTATATAGTTCTCTACTATTATCTATAAACTCTGTAATGTAGTTTATTTTGTTAAACCTTGAATCTACAAGGGTTCTTAATCCCTCATTGATTCTACTCACCACAGCTTTTACCTTAATATTTAAGAGGGAGCCACTTACATATATATCTGACCACCTTAAAGCTTCCTCTATTAAGAATTTAGCCCTTTTAAACCTAAGTTCTCTTTCCTTAGTTTTTTTAGTCTTTATATCCTCCATGTGAATAGTTGATATTATGGTACCTTTAAGCCTTAAATATCCCTCTATTTTAAGTATATTTTCAATTTCCTCTATATAATTATCCTGGTTTGATATATCAATTATCACATTATTTTCCCTGTCAGATAATTCCTTAAGATAATTTTTACTAACCTCTTCTACTAAATTATAATTAGCAGTTATAATCCTAACTCCTATAGGATTTTTTTTAGCGCCTCTTACTTTTTCATCTATTAACTTATTAAAACTAAAAGAATAAATTTTAGAATAGGCAAACTTAGNNCATATATATGCTCAAAAACTATCTCACCTATCCTTTGAACAATCTCTCCGCTATCAATTGTCATATTTTTTATCTCTTTATTTACCTCTTGTTCCTGAATTGTTAAAAATACAAATTCATCACCATTTTTTTCAACCAAAGTTTCTCTGATAAGTTTACTTAATGACTCTTGCACTTGCTCCTTAACTTCTTTCTTTGAGGCTTCTATATTATCTATTAAAAGAGTAGATAAGTTCTCAATATTACCCTTTATTCCCCTAGCATATTTTATAAGGAATAATAATTTAAGGACTTCAACATCATAGCTATTCAGCTTTTCATTATTTTCAGCATAACCAATAACTGTACTAATAGAAGGGTCTAAAAAAGTCTCTATAGTACTATAAAAAGCTGAGAATGGAACTAAGGTGCCTATGTTTTTACCCATATACTCCACTGCCACCTGCTTATACGCTTCCAGTAAACTTCTCTCTCCTTTAGACAAGCTTCTTCCAGCTACTCCATGGCTTATTATGCCATTAAAAACATGTTGTAATAAATTAAATTGATAAGGTACAAAGGGATAAACCTGTGCAAAATTATTCATGTCCTTATATAATTTCATGTCCACAGTATCTGTGGTGAAGGTTAAAAGATTTCTAATAAAAGATTCTCTCTCCTCATATAGACTTTGTAGTATATCCACTGCCTGAGTTTTCTTTCTCAAAATACGTTTTTTAATCACTTCATCCACATTAGCAGAAGATAATGAAAATCTTGTATTAAACCTTCCTTGAATCTTAGAAAAGTCATTACCTTTACCCAAAGTAAACACATCTAAATCCTCTTGAGATGTAACTATAACCCAGCATCTACCTTCACATTTGCTACCTAAATCCTCCACCACTGTCTGAAGATTTAGCATAAGCTGAGTATCTTCTCCTAAATATTGGCCAATTTCATCTATTAAAAATACCACATGATGATTATTTCCCTTTAAATCACAATACGCCCTAACCCTAGAAGAAAACTTATCTATAGTTAAGGAATAATTTTCTTCACATTTACTATACCAATTTCTTGCAGCATCTTCACTCATCTTAGTAGCCTTTGATAAAGCCTCTATTAAGGCATCCTCTTCATAATAAAAATCTTCCCTACCCTGAGTCCAAGGTTTTCCTGATATATGATGAAACACTTCTTTAAAATCTTCATATACCCCATCTTCAGTCATCTGTCTTTCCATATCAGCAATCCAAGGCATAGATCCACAAAAACCCTGCATTTCATTGAAAACCCTATTAAGTACATTAACAATAGCATCCCTATGGGATTCTGAAGCCCGGTCAGACTTAGAATCTATATTAAAAAGGATAGTATCTGTAGATTGGTTCTTTATAAGCTCCATATTCCTTAGGGTAGAATCCTGTAGTTCCTTACTATAAAAATAATCTAAAGTACTTTTATTTCCTATGGTTTCATTAGATAAAACATAGGATAAAATCTTTAAAAAATGAGATTTTCCGCTACCAAAAAATCCTGAAATCCATACTCCAATCCTATCAGTACTATCTAATATGCCTCTGCTATATGCCTGAAAGAACTCATTAAAATGGCTACGCAGCTCATCAGTAACCACGTATTCTTCAAGTTCCTGCTTTATATTCTCTTGGTCACATTGACCTACCTTAATTACACCTTTTATATCTCTATTAATTTCTTTCTCAAATAAATCCTTTAACTTTATGTTCATTTTGATCCCCCTGGTTACTATTAACTTATTCCTAGACCTAGGTTATAAATAGGCTTTTTACTTAAGCCTTATGTAAACTTGCTTTAATATTATACCATATTACAACTAGCTGTAGACATGAATATAAAGCATAAATGAATCCTATGGTTAACAATGTAACTTTAAACATTATTTACATACTATATTACATATGATTTAATATAAGTATGAGAATATTTCCATATAACTTATGGAAAAAAAGGGGTATTGGTATAGTCTATAAAAAATAAGAAGGGGTGAATAAAATGATAGAGAATGGATTTAATAAATTATCTTGGGGCTTCTTATTTATCATGCTAGACTTTAAAATTTGTGGCTTTGATATTTTTCCTGATGTAATTGGATTTATACTATTTGCTATGGCATTTAGTCAGCTTAAAGAGCATAGCCAACATTTTTCAAAGGCTTCAACATTAAATATCTTTACCATAATACTTTCTATTTTTTCAATATATGAAGTTAAAAACAATAATAGTGGTATCACCTTTGGAATTTTAGGACCATTTGGTATTCTAGTAGGATTAGCTTCCTTAATATTAACCTTATATGTAATATACAATTTATTCATGGGGATGAAAGAAATGCTTAACAATCATGATAAACATTTGTTAGCTGAAGAAGCTGATAACAGATGGAATCAATATAAAGAATTAACTATTGCTACTATATTAGCTTTTATAGTAATATTTATACCTGTAATAAATATCTTATATGTGTTAGCGATATTTATTTTTGGTATAGTTTTCTTAGTAAAAACCATGAAATATTTAAGTAGTTGTAAAGACAGTTTTATTACCTCATAAAATTTCTTAATAAAAAAGTATTTATTAACACCTTGGTATCTGTAAACGACTTATATATTTAGTCTTAAAATAATTCACTATTCTTTATAAAGTGTTGAGCATGTAATTTAGTATTATTGCTAGTACATGCTCAACATTTATTAAAATCCTATGATTTTCTTCGCACATTCCTAATTACAAATCCACTTTTAGGTAATGTAGGCATTCTTACTAAACTATAAGTTAAATCTTGATCAGTAGTTTCAAACTCAATTTTGTTAACAAGAAAATCAAGGTATGCTTTCATTATTTCCACAGTGATATTCTCCACAGGACAGCGATGTCCCTTAAAGGGATTACCTCCACCTTGAGGTATGAAATCAAATAAGTTACCTTCCCATTCCTTAAAACGCTCTGGGCAAAACTCATAGGGTTTATCCCAAATTCTAGAATCGTGATTCGTGCCATATACATCAAGTAATACAAGCATTCCTTCTTTAAATTCATAATTATTCCAATTAAAATTATTTTTTACTATCCCACCAAGAAAAGGTGTAAATGGATAGTAGCGGCGCACTTCTTGTATGAACATTTCAAGATAATCACTACCACCTTTTAATAGCTTTTCTTTATATTCTGGGTGTTTATATAGAGCTAAAGCTGTAAAGGTAATAAAAGTTGAAATAGCAACAATGGGTCTTAGTACGTTTATAAGTTCTATTGCTGCCATTTCGTCACTAAGTTCTTTACCATGAAGATCTTTATGAAAAGCCATTGCATAAAGTGCTGAATCTTCTTCTACCTTTAACTTGTAAGATCGTACATCTTTTATTATACCAACTATCCACTCTTCAGCTTTATTTCTTGCAATTCTGCCTTTCCAGTAGCGTGGTCTAACTGCTCCAAATGCATCAACCATTGCACTAAAATCCTCAGCTCTCTCTTTAACATCAGATTCTATTAGCGGAACTCCAGCCCACTTGCATGCAACTCTACATAAAATCTCTTTAGATTCTTGAAAAAGTATGACTTCATCATTGACTTTCCACTTATCAATACTAGCCTCCAAATCCTCTGATACAAGCTTTGCTAATTGTTCCCCATGGAATGGTGTCATTAAGACCATGAAAAGTTTCTTTCTATGAAGATGGTCTTCTCCATCCATTGTTTGAATGGCATTCATACCAAATAATGTTTTTTGTACTCGTTTGGGTAATGCATTATTTTTTTTAAATCGTTCTTGGTCATAAAATATTTTTGCTCCTTCTCCCCCACTAATGCAAATAACTTTTTTTCCTAATAGTCGAGTCTCAAAAATATTAGTCTTATACTGATCCATTCTATTTTTTATAAACATATATCCTTCTCGAGATAAATTAAAAAAACTCTCTATATCTTTATCTTTTTTATCAACTTCATCTATTATCATCTACTATCTACCCCTTTCTATCCACCTATATTTCCCATACTATCTAAAAATATTCGTAATACTCAAATTCAATAGATTTTTATTTGAAAATTATAAAGCCAATGCTTAATTTAAAATCATAAGCACTGGCTTTTTACTATAACTATTAGTGTACATTAAAGATAAATATAAAGATATACACCTATGTAGTTTGGGTGGGTATCTTTATATATTCCTATTTATTTCTTCTCAAATATGAGTTCTCTTTCTATATTCTTTTGTAGCTAAAAATGGCAAATAAATAATACTAAAAATCACAAAGGACAAAAGGACATCTTGCCACCTAATTACAACATTTGAACCATTCGCACCAAAGAGTAGAAAACCAAGATTATTGTTTAAATAATGTATCATGGACACAGCCCAAATATTTTCAGTTTTAAGATATACATAGCCAAAGAAAACAGAGTAACAGATACAAACTATAAGTTGAGTAACTATGCTATAAAAAGATGTCTCTGGACTATAATAAAATAAATTTATTGGGAAATGCCAAAGTCCCCAAATTACTCCAAGTAAAAGCACCCCCCTTTTTTTACCGAACTTGTCCTGAAGTACTGGTTGTAAGAAATACCTCCATCCATATTCCTCTCCAAAGAAAAGAAAGTAAGTAAATAAAAAATTTAAAGGTAAAAGTAGAAGTAATTTAAAAATAGTAGGATAATTAAGGAATGTAAAAAAATCATCAAGAGATCCACTTATAACACAGGATATTAAATTTGCTAATAAGTAAAGTACAACAAAAAGAAGAATATAGAATAATGATTTCTTACCATTCTTTTTTATGCTAAGTCCAAATTCTGCCCTGGTTTTGCTATCTTCAATACCTAGCATAATAAGTCCCAGAAAACTTCCTGCTGTGACTAATATTCCAGCTACAATCTCTGGCTCACCATATCCAGTAAAGGTCTGTATAGAAAGTATAATTACTGATACCATTGAGAAAATCAAAAATACTCCAAAAAATTTTTTAGGTGCTCTGGTTCTTATTTCCTTGTTACATAAAAATGCCAACATAACTCCCATGGCTGGGTAATACATTTGTACAAGTGGAAATGCACCTACAGCCCCTTTAGAATATGCCAAAGCCATTAAAAATCCCATTAGTGCTGTCATTCCAAAACATACTATAAAGAATATAATAATATTGCCTTTGCCACTGTGTTGCTTATCCAAATTTTCCATAATACTCTCCTTATATTTAATGCTGTTATACTAAGATAAGTTATATGAATAGTTATATAATTTCATTATATAACTAAGTTACTACCTTAAAATATAATAAATAAAAAACATAAATATTCAACAACTTCATTATATCAAAATTACTAAATATATACAAATCATGGTATTTACCTTAAATTAAAGTAAAACATTATAGGATTAATTTACCTTAAAAAATATGTTGTACATTAAACTAAAATATGATATTATAATCTCACATCAAGGAAATCACTAATAAATAAAAAGTTAAATTTCTGGAATATGCGTTAAGCTCTTATTTTGAACCTACATTTAATTTTAGGGAGTTCAATATTTAAATGAGGAAATGTACCTTCTTGTGAGTCCTTTTCACGGCATTGAGGGCGATTGAGACATCTGTGAGGACACCCACCTATCGTGAGATAGGCTTCAAAATTAGAGTACCGGTATTTTGGATTTTATATTAAAATTTAAGCCAAGCTTATAGTCTTAAGCATTGGCTTTTTGTTTTATCCGATGACTATCAGCTCTAATACTCCCATCTTCTTCAAAATGGGAGTAAAGAGAAGTTACGTCCCTAGATAACGATTTCTACAACTTTCCACTAATCTAATTACAGTTACCTATAGGTATTAATTTAAACTTACCCACAATTCCATAGCTTCATCACGCTTACTACTTAACTCTTCTTTTTTGCAGTATAACTTATTAAGCTCTTCATAATCCAACTTGTCATCAGTCATGGTTACATCAATATCCTTTATTTCATTTTCAAGGCCTTCAATGATTCTTTCAACCCTAGCCTTTTCCACTTCCTTCTGTTTATCCTCATCAACCTTTTTAGGTTTCTTAACTTTTTCCTGTTTTATCACGGGCTCTTTAATCTCTTGTAGCTTAAGCTGCTCTTTTACATTTTTATAATAATTATAATTTCCAGGATAGCTTTTAAAACTATTATCTTCAATGGAAATTACTCTTTCACTTATTTTATTAATAAAATATCTATCGTGGGATATGAAGAATATAGTTCCTTTAAAGTCTTCTAGAGCTTCTTCGAAGTTTTCTATGGAGTCAATATCAAGATGATTAGTAGGCTCATCCAATATCAATAAATTCACGTCTTCATATAATAGCTTACCAAGTTTTAGTCTTATTCTCTCTCCCCCAGATAAATGCTTTACTTTTTTAAATACACTATTCCCATAAAACATGAATTTTGATAGATATTCACGTGCTTGACCTTCAAGTATTGAAATATCTTCTCTAAAGCACTCTAGTACAGTAAACTCCTCATTTTTAAAGGTAATTTTCTGTGGTAAATATGCAGCCATTACATTAGCACCTAATTCCACTACACCAGAATCTGGCTTTTCTTCATCTAAAAGCATTTTCAAGAAAGTAGTTTTACCACTACCGTTTGGGCCTATTAACGCTGCTCTTTCACCGAAATGAATCAATAAATCTACATCTCTTAAAATAACCTTATCATCAAAAGATTTAGAAAGTCCTTCAGCTTTAATTGTCTCATTACCAGATCTTTCACCATCTTTAAAGTTAAGCTTCATATTCTTTTTTTCAAACTTTGGTTTTTCAGTTCTTACATATTGACCTCTGGTTCGATAAAATTTATTACTTTCAGTATCACTACTTTTCATTTTATCAAGCTTTTTTTGTAGACTAGCAGCTCGTTTAAAGAATTTATTATTATCTACCCTAGCTGCCCAATCCCTTAACTCCTTTATAGCGTTCTGTACATTCTTAATCTCCTTTTGCTGCTCCTTATATTGGTGAAATTGTTCAAGGATATTCTCTTCCTTTTGCTTTGCAAAATCAGAATAATTTCCTTTATAAGTCTTACTTTCCATATCCTCTATTTTTATAATCTTTGTTACCACATTATCTAAAAAGTATCTATCATGAGAAACAATAATTACAATACCATTGTAGTTTTTAAGATAAGCTTCAAGCCATTCAGTCGATTCCATATCCAGATGATTTGTAGGCTCATCTAGTAGTAATATATCTGGGTTATCTATGAGCAGTTTGCCAAGGACAACCGTAGTTTTTTCACCGCCACTTAATAAATTAAACTCTTTATTTAAAAAGCTTTCATCTAATTTTAACCCCGTACAAATCCTACTTAATTTTTCTTCTGTATTGTATCCATCTTTAACTTCATATAATTCAACTAATTGGCTATACTGCTTTAAAGCTTTTTCTAAATTATTATCTTCTAAAAACTTCATTCTTTCTTCTAATTCGCGCATTTTATTCTCTATGCTATAAACTTCTTCAAAAGCTAATTTTAGAACATCAATAACCTTTATGCCATCTTCATACTTAGGAATTTGCTCAAGGTATGCACAAGTAGCTTCTCTAGGCTTACAAATAAAACCTTCATCATATCCTGGACTTGTAGCTCCAGGATACCCAATACAATAATTCATTGGTAACACTCCTGCTATTAACTTAAGAACAGTACTCTTTCCACTTCCATTAACCCCTACTATACCAACTTTTTCTCCTGAATAAATCTGAAAGGTTATATTTTTAAGAACAAGAGTTGCATCCATATATTTTTTTACACCATTTAATGTTAATTCGAACATAAAAATTCCTTCTTCCATCCATAATTCTAATTATGCATTTCATGGATAGGCACAAAAACACCTTAATTATTATAACTTTTTATTTTTAAATAATAAAAAAACTGTAAGAAGATGGTTTCTTCTTACAGTCAGAAATACTCTAATACTATTATAATTTACTTAAACAAGATATAAGTTAAAAACATATTATTATGCTATATATCCCATTATATAACTCTTCAAAGCTTTTTCTCCAATAGTTAAAGCTTATTGAAATATTATAAATTACAGTATTTAATTTCAATAAAGTAAGTTACCTTCTAAATGCCTTATTCCATAAAGAGCATAACAATAAAACCTAAATATAATTAGGTAAATTAAAACTCATTATAAAATATATTAATTATTAAATTAAAATTAATATTAGCAAATAGCTGGTTTCATAACTTACTTCCTCCTCTTGGTGTTTTTTTTATTATACCATTTTTAATATATTATGTAAATACATTTAAAAATTGTATCAACATAGCTATTTAAATCCACCAATTTAAGATCTATACTATGATTTTTTGTGCATTTTCATTGGTATCATCATATTCTTCTCTAAGGAGTGAACACATATATCTATCAACTAGTTTCCCCTTATTTTTAACACTTTTTCTCATTAATCCTTCTACTTGAAATCCTAAACTGGTTAATAAAGCTAAAGAGCCTGTATTCTCCTTTTGTAAAGTTGCATATATCCTAGTTAACTTTAGTTCCTGAAATGCATACCTAATAAGCATTTGAGCTGCTTCTTTGGTATAACCCTTATTCCAAAATTTTTTTCTTATCCAATATCCAATTTCTCCATTTTCATATTGATAATTAATATTACTTAAGGAAACAACTCCTATAAAGTCATCTGTATTTCTATTGAAAATACCCAGTTCAATGCAAGAATCATCTTTTATAGAATTTAAGTATTTTATATAACTTTCAGCATCTTCTAAAGTATATGGGTATGGAACTTCATGCATATATCTTGTCTGATCAAAATCATTTATGTTTTCTTGAAGGGTCTTTGCACTAACTTTGGTTGTAAGTGTTTCCAAATAAATTCTTTCACCTATTAACAAAAGCTTTCTCACAACAACTACTCCTTTTAAAATTATATTTTTAGGTAAATTACAACTTTACCTAATTATAACTCAATATATAAAAAGTTCAATGATAATTTTATAGGGTGAATAAAAATTCACCCTATAAGTCACTGTTATTTATTCTAAAAAACTAAGCTTCATTCTTATGAGCTACTTTTTCTTTCGTTCTTTGGTCAATTTCTTTCTTCAGCTCTCTTAAATAAGGAGAGAATTCCACCTTATCCGCACCATAAGTAAGTTGCAAGTCATATTCTAGCGGAATCCAAGTACTAATATCCGCCTCGTTATGTTGAATGACTGCTTCTAAATTATCTAAGGCTTTGTAAAGCTTTGCTTCATCAGTCTTAAGTTCATTCATTTCCTTTAAAAGTTCTGTGAATTCCTCACGATAAGGAGTATGGAAGGTTGCGATCCATTGGAAAAACATCTCATCCTCTTTTTCACTATCTTCTTCTTTCTTCTCAAATGTAGGAATATCACCAGTAAAGGCTTCACCTAAATCATGAATCAAACACATACGAATTACCTTGTTCATATCAATCTCTGGAAATTCATCACGCATTAATAATGCCATTAATGCAGTACGCCAGCTATGTTCTGCTACACTTTCATGGCGTCCGCTCGATGTCCATGAGTGCCTAGTATTGCATTTTAGTTTTTCTGCTACTGTTAATATTTCTAGAAATGTTGCTGTATTCATACGAAGTTCCCCCTAGAATTTTTATTTATGGAATATTATAACAAACACATATAAATAAGACCACGTCTATTTGGCTAAAAGTAAATAAATGAAGTTAATTTAAATTATAGATTTCCTAAAATATAATGAAAAAAATCTAAAATATGGAAATGAAATAAGGTGTAGTTCACCTTATTTTATTTTCTTTTATTACTAAACCATTCAATTGTTGCTTTTTCCACATCTTTTGGAAGCTTTTTATTATACACCTCATCATATAGCCATGCCAATGTCTTATTATTTAAATATTTTTTCATTTCATCTTCTGCTTCTAACATTACAACTTTTATTAAACAAGGACATTTGGTATGTGTATCTGGCAAATTCTCTTTATCTAATAATATATTTTTTTGTCTAATTTCTGCACATTGAAAAAATGATTCAGTTCCTTCTACTGCTTCAACAACATCCCAAAATGTTATTTCTCCTGCACTACGAGCTAGCGCATAACCACCTTTTACACCTGGTATAGATTTTACAATTCCTGACTTACTTAATTTTGCATATACTTTTGATAAGTAAGTTTCTGAGATACCTTGAAATGCCGCCAAATCCTTTATTCCCACAGATTTACCTTCTTCTAAATTTACCATATATAATAAACAATGTATTGCATATTCTACTCCTACTGAAAATTTCATTTTTCATACTCCTTTGATATATATAGTCTTTTATTAATAATATCCTATTATTTATTCTTCTTCAAGATAATCATGTTCCATTAAATATATACTCTCTTACAAAATATCTCCATTGACAAAAGGGAAAAAAAATTATATTCTTATTAAAGATAAATATTATCCGCGATAATTATTATCCATAATTTATAAGAAAGAAGGAATGTGAAATGTTTACAGATAAATTTTTCGAGGTACTAAATCATGAAGGAGTAGTTTCTATTGTTACTTGTGCAAATAATGCAGCTCATGTCGCTAATACATGGAACAGTTATTTAATTGTTGTAGAAGAAAATAAAATCTTAATTCCTGCAGCAGCTATGATTAAAACAGAAGAAAATATTAATGCTAACCCTAAAGTTAAATTGACTCTTGGTAGTAAGGAAGTAATGGGCTACAAATATATGGGAACTGGATTTTTACTTGAAGGAACCGCCAAATTCCTAAAAGATGGAGATAACTTTAACAAGATGAAAGAAAAATGCCCATTCCTTACAAGAACATTAGAAGTTACAGTTACCTCATGCAAACAAACACTGTAAAGAATATTAAACTCAATCAGAGAAAATATGCCAAGAAAAATCAAGTCCTAGAATTAGTTCTAGGACTTATTTTTTATATAATTTTACATCTTCTTTCTAACTTTTTAATTCAAAAATAAAAAAATGTTTCATACAAAATATTATCTAATTAAAATTGGACCTCTACCAAAACTAAATGCTACCTGGGCTGTCAAATGAGCAATAGCTAACTATTAGAATTTCTCACCAAATAGAAATTAGTGTTCTACACTCTTTTCATAATAAATGCTACCCTCTGTTTGTCAAATATTATCCTTTACTTTCACCAAATCTAATGCTTTCATCTGTATAAGCAAGTCTTCTAACCTCTATGATATTATGAGCATCTTCAATTTTAACCTTTTCAAGATGTAACATAGATTAACCTCCAACATTCTATATTTTTCATTTTTAGGTATATTAAATCCCACTTTCAAAATATGAAAACCTCTGAAACCCGTATGGCGACAACAACTAGTTTAATAGTTAAATATTTCTATAGTTAAATAGGTTCATATTTTTATATTTAAATAGTTCTCTATATACATTTTTACCTATGTAAATAGTTATGTATATACCTAGATGTGTTCTAAATTAGGTAAAAGTATAATTTTTTTATTTTAATATCTTACTTGACTTATAGACAAGATAAGAAAAATATGAAGTAATTAGATTTTAACTTGTCATTTAAAAGCCGAGCAATACTGTGAAATACTTATCTGATATATAGTTTAAAAATATTCTTTTAGTATTAGTTTATTTTAGTCCAAATTAAACACTACACATATAAGTAATCCTATTTCACAAATCGAAAATAATTGAGCACAAAAATAAGTTTTATAGAAATCATCGGACTGTCGTTTTTCAAGTAAATATATAAAAAATATCATTAATGAAAATATAATGCCTATAATTAAACCAAATATGCCTTCATTTTTAAACGAAAACCAAATACCATTTTGCATTCCATATTTCGTAAAATAATAAGCAAATGTCGGAATGGCAATTATATTTGTTGGTATGAATACTTTCAATTTAATAAATGGTGAAATAAAAGCTAAAAAGAATATTGCACCTAGTATAGCAAGGAACAACAAGATATCTTTAAAAGGAAACCCTATAACTTTTCCTGCCTTTTCATTATTACTGCCCAAAACGATTTTCTCACAATAAATTGCTTTATGGGTATGGGTTAGATATCCTATTTTATAAAAATCATATTTACTTACACCAGATGAAAAGAAAAATTCAACCTCTTCTCCTGTAGACAGATAAACATAGTCTGTTAGGTCTTTGCTATAATGTTTTATTTCTACTACTTCCCCAGTGACATAATTTAGTTTTCCAGTTATTAATTGAGGAATATCAAGAAAGTTCGGTTTAAGAAAGTAAATTGTTATGCCCATAACAATTATAAACCAAATAACTTTCCATGGACTAACCTTACTTATATCCCATCTTTTTCTTTTAGAAAAACTTTCTAAATAATTATATCTATGTTTTTCTTTCGTTGTATTTTTTTAATGCCTAAAAGCCAATTAGAATTTAGTACTATTATAAGTCCTATTATTAACCAGAATATGATTCCAATTATAAAAAAACATGTTTGAAATATCCGCATTCTTTTACCACCTTAAAATTTTCAATATATATTAGGGTTTATTCAATGTATATCGCTCTTATTTAATTGAATAATGTTCGTACTAATTTACAATTTTCATTTATAAATATAGTTATACAAACTTATTGTAACATAATTACAATATTTAGTTTGTTATATTAGAACTATGTTAGTGATAAAAGCTATCTGCCAGCTCTATTCTCTTAAGAATGTCCGTTAAATCGTCTGTATCAACTACATACATTGCACTCTTTTTAACTTTCGGTGAGCTGTTTATTGCGATAGAGCCTCCACAGTATTGAAAAATTGGAATATCTGTTGAACCATCACCTACAGCAATGCATTCTTCGGGTTTAATACTATTGTTACTACAAAAATCTTGTAAACACTCAATTTTTTGTTCCGCCCCAATGTAATTAAGAATTTTTCCAGTAAATACTCCTTCAACCACTTCATAATCACTACCATAATAATAATCAAATCCCCAAATATCACATACAACTTTGGCTACTTGCTTTGGACCGACAGTAATAACAATACATTTAATATTTTGTTCATGTAATGCTTCAACTACACTCTTGATATTTTTTAAAGGTTTTGCAATCTCTAAAAAAGATTGAGCGATTTTACGTTCTTCAAGACCTAAAAGCAATTCTGATCTAAGGTAATCTGCTGATATATAGTCAAGCAGTCCTTTTTCTTCCTGTTCTTGAATGAGAGAGTGCTCTTTTTCTTTCCCATTTAGAATGCATGGCAACATAACGGAATGAATTTCTCTAATGAGAGTATCATCCAAGTCAAAACAAACAAGTTTCAAATTTTTCATTCTAAATACACCATCCTAAAATATAAGTTATACAATTGTAAACTTATTATAACATAATTACAATAATATGTATGACTGTATATTAAAAAGCACCTCCTTAAAGAGATGCTTTAATTCAGTATCTATTAAAATTATTCACTAATATTGTTATGATATAGACATGCTTATAACTTCTAATTCCCATTGACCATTTTTATAGACCGCTTTATATTTTGGGAAAACTGCTCCTAAGTTGCCAAACCAGGAAGTAGCTTCAACCACAGCTTTATTATTCTTAAATTGCTCTACTTTAATTGAAAGCATTGTTCCATTTAAAGTTCTTGACATCATGCCATTGTCATCAAATTCAAAAAGTGATTTATCATCTTTAACATCTTCATACCAATATACATTTTCTGATAGACTTTTAAGTCCTTCAAGTACATTCTCCTTTGCCTTTTCTTCTATAAGTCCGTCTAATGTATCTTTTTGTACAGCAATAAAGGCGTTTCCTACATTCTCTATTTGAAAGGCTGCACTCATAACTGCAACATACAATTTAACACGTTTAACCTCTTCTTCAGTGTACTGATTATTATCATTCTGTATTGGGTTAGCAGTTTCCTTGCAAATGGAAATATTTGTATTTGTATGTGATACATATATAGCTACGGCTATAGCTCCAATAATGCATAGAGCTAAAATTCCTATAATAATTTTTTTCATTGATTTGACCCCTTTCATATATCTAATATTTAAACTTATACCATAAATAAATCTAAATTATATACGAATTTAAAAGGTCACTAGTTCTCAATAGGTTACAATATAACTTCAAATCTTTTCTTCCACGTTATTTATATTAATTTTTTCATCTTAATAAACTCAAACTCTCCACCATTTGTTTTTTGCATATACTTCTCTACAAACTGGAAGCCTATGTTCTCATATACTTTTATTGCTCGCTTATTAAATGAAGCAACTGCCAACATAATATAATTTTGCTTATACTCAAATTCTTTTATCCCAAAGTTAATACCTGCAACTACAAATTCAGTTCCGATCCCTCTCCCAGTTAATTCAGGCTTTAGACCAAACCCTATCCACATAATACCACCTTCAAAGCAGTATGAGTAATAAGCAACTAACTCACATTCATCATTAAGAACCGAGAAATAATGCCCTTCCCAATTATCTTCATTAAGAAATTCCTTTAAATCATCTTCGTCAGCTATTATGTCATAGAATGAATATACTCCATTATACTTCCAATTAAATGCAATCTCATTTGAATATTCTTTATTCATAGGAATAAAAACATAATTCAAAATATCCCCTCCTCCTTTGCAAGTTGTTATATATTGTATTAATACGGTTAATTTGTAGTTTTAACACTACAAACTTATTGTACATAATTACAATAAAATGTTTGTTCATATATAAAAAGCACCTCATTAAACTCTATACTTCAATCATTTTGTATTATTTTCCACTGCTGCTACTGCTTCAATTTCTACCAATTGATTTGTATATCCTAATACTGTAACTCCAGATAAGGTGCTTGGAACATCATGATTACCAAACTCTTTTCTTATTGTTTCCCATGCAGTTACCAAATCTGACTGATTTTGAGATGCTACAAGAACTCTGGTATATACAACGTCTTCCAAAGTGGCCCCACAGTCCTTCAGTGCTTCCTTCAAATTCTCTACACAAAGTTTTGCCTGAAGCTCATAATCACTCAAATTGGGTACTTCTCCGTCTTTATTAATGGGACATGCACCCGCCAAAAATAATAAGTCCATTCCTGAAGGTATACGTCCAGCATAAGCATAATCTACTGGAGCTAAATTTGTAGAATGAATTAATGATATTTTTTTATTCATTTTGACTCTCTCCTTTTGTTCTAATATCTACGAGAATAATTACAAATTCATTTTTAAAATGAATTTTATGTTCAATATCATTTTAAAGCTTCTATATTTTATAAGAAAGATAATAATCGTTTCTATATCATCTTTTATACAAAAGCTACCACACATTACAAGAGTGGTAGCTTTTGATTACTTATCCTTTTTATATACAATTTTCTTAATACTACTATATGAAAGGAAGAATTCTTCAGCAAGATTGCTAATTGATTGCCCACCTATATATTGGTTTAATATCTTTGCATTTCTAGCTTTTATATAATCTCGGCTTTTAGATTTTTCACCCCATCTTTTTCTCTTTTCAGGAGGGGAAGGGACATATATATATTCACCTTGAATGTACTTTTGAATTTCTTTAACTAAATCATCTGGTAATATTCTATCAATTCTTACATATTTCATAAAGCTCACTTCCTTAAATTTAATATTTAATTAAGGAAACAAAGCCTGTATATGTATGAATTTATTTATGAAAAGCGACTAAAATCTATCTCTGTGCAAATTGTCGCCCAAACTCATACCTACAGACTTTGCACAGAGTATTTTAAGCATTTTTCTATCCATGAGATTAATATTCATTATATCACACTCCCTATTTGTATTAAGTCAATTATATTATTTATTAAGACGATACGCAATTTTCAAAGAACATAATTTATTATCTAGTTCGCAAATCCTACAAATTGCATAATATATTTGAACTACAAAACAAAAATACCGCATATTCATATTGAATAATACGGTATTATGGATACGTTATTTAATTATATATTTGTTACGCTATTTAAGGATATTGAGGATTAAGAATTAAGCTATTGCTCTGTTTTCATTGCTCTCATAGAGTTTAGTACCGCAATTAGTGTTACACCTACATCACCAAATACAGCCTCCCACATAGTTCCTAATCCAAGAGCTACAAGTACTAATATTATTGCTTTAATACCTAAAGCAAAGACAATATTTTGCATAACTATTGATCTTGTTTTCTTAGCTATTTTTATTGCAGAAGCAATCTTTGAAGGTTCATCAGTCATTATTACAACGTCAGCAGCTTCTATTGCCGCATCTGAACCGATACCACCCATAGCTATGCCGATATCTGCTCTTGCTAAAACTGGAGCATCATTTATTCCATCGCCAACAAATATTAACTTACCTTTAGAGGATTTTTCTTTATCTAATACTTCTACTTTTTCAACCTTTTGATCTGGTAATAACTCTGAATAAACTTCATCTAACCCTAATTGCTTGGCAACTTTAGTTCCAACAACTTTATTATCTCCTGTAAGCATAACAGTTTTTCTAACACCAATTTCTTTTAAAGCTTTAATTGCCTTAGCTGAATCTTCTTTCACTTCATCTGAAATAACTATATACCCTGCATACTCTTTATTAACAGCAACATGCACTACAGTACCTATAGTTTCAACTTGTGCATAGGATATATTTTCTTTATTCATTAACTTATAATTACCTGCTAAAACTTCTTTTCCTAAAACAGTAGCTTTTACACCATGTCCTGAAATCTCTTCATAATTTTCAATTGATTCATTTGCTACTTCCTTACTATATGCTTTAACAATAGAAGTTGCTATTGGATGATTAGAAAAGCTCTCAGCAAAGGCTGCATAAGTGATAAGTTCATCCATTGATACATTGCCTTGAGGTTGTATTTCTGTCACCTTAAATACACCCTTAGTTAATGTTCCAGTCTTATCAAATACTACAACTTCTACATTATTTAACGCCTCAAGATAGTTTCCACCTTTAACAAGTATTCCATTTTTTGAAGCTCCACCTATACCACCAAAGAAACCAAGGGGAATAGATACAACTAAAGCACATGGGCAAGATACTACTAAAAAGGCTAATGCTCTATATATCCACTCTGAGAAGGTAGCTCCACTTATAAATAGTGGTGGTAATATAGCTAATGCTAATGCAGAGAAAACCACAGCAGGTGTATAATATCTTGCAAATTTTGTTATAAAGTTTTCTGTGGGAGCTTTTTTACTACTTGCATTTTGAACTAAATCAAGTATCTTAGCAATAGTAGAATCTCCAAATTCTTTTTCTACTTCTATAGTTAAAAGCCCATTTTTATTAATAACTCCGCCTAGTACATCATCTCCTACTTCTACCTCTCTAGGAACTGATTCACCAGTAAGTGCAGAAGTATCTACCATAGAATTCCCTTCAATTACTTTACCATCTAGGGGAACCTTTTCCCCAGGTCTTACAACTATAATATCACCTATATTAACCTCTTCTGGTGATACCTTTTTAATATCACTACCAATTTTTAAGTTCGCAAAATCCGGTCTTATATCCATTAATTCTGCTATGGATTTTCTTGAGCGATTTACAGCCATACCCTGGAATATTTCACCTAATTGATAGAATAGCATAACTGCTACACCTTCTGGGAACTCACCAATAGCAAAAGCTCCTATAGTAGCTATACTCATAAGGAAGTTTTCATCAAAAATTTGACCTCCTCTAATATTTTTCAATGCTCTTAACACAACTTCTCCGCCAACAAGGAGATAACTAACTAAAAACAATGATAACTCAACATAAAAATTAAATTTAAAAGCTGTAGCAATGGCAAAAATTGCTGCACCAACTCCAAGTCTTACAAATTCCTTTTTGCTATTTTCATGCTCATGATCATGATTATGATCATGGGATCTTTGCTTTCTGTTCTGATTTCCTTCTTCAACATATACTTTTACATCAGGTTCAATCCTTTTAACAATTTGTTTAACCATTTCAACAATGTTATCTTTATCGCCATTATTTTCCACTTCTAGAATAAGTTTTTGAGCTACAAAATCAACTACAGCACTACTAACATTAGTAATATTTTGAGATTCTTTTTCAATTTTTGATGCGCAATTTGCACAGCATAACCCCTTAAGAATTATCACTAATTTATTTGACTTTCCTACAGACTTTCCTACAGACTTTTCTTTAACTTTTACATGTGATTCAATTTTGTTTATTGACTCTATAGATGAAGCAACTAATTCATTAACTTTGCTTATTTCTTCTAATTCCATAGTTAAAGTTTTAGTGACAAAGTTTACTGATGCATTGGCAATTCCATCAATACTATTTAGTTTTGTCTCTATTTTTGATGCACAATGTGCACAGTCTAACCCTTCCAAAATGAATTGTTTTCTTACCTTTCCAACGTTTTTATTTGTCGCTGTTCTCGATTCCATAATCGCATTTGATTTATTATTTAATTGAGATTTTATTTGTAATGATTTATTTTCTTTAACGTTAGGTTTTGAAACTTTATTACTCATTCCCATGCCCCCTAAATTCCTTATTTTTCATATAAATGTTCTAATCCTTGATCAAATATCCCCTTAACATGATCATCATCTAAGGAATNNATAGTATACAACCTTACCTTCTTTTCTATTCTTTACCAACCTAGTCTGTTTAAGAACTCTCAACTGATGGGATATTGCTGATTGGTTCATTCCAAGTAGTGCTGCAATATCACAAACACACATTTCTGCTTGGAATAATGCACAAATTATTTTTATTCTTGTACTATCTCCAAAAACCTTAAATAAATCTGCTAATTCATATAAATCTTCTTCATCTGGAATAGTTTCCTTTACTCTCTTAATCACATCTTCATGGATAGTATTACAATTACAGGTACTAATTATTTCATTTTCGTTATTCATTTATATATCACCTCATCAGAATGTATGCACACATGTTCATATGTTTATATATTCAGTATATGTATCTTCTTCAAATTTGTCAAATATTTTTATTATAATTTTAAAAATATTTTTTAAAATAA
>NZ_DHYX01000115.1:40269-48150 GCF_002414285.1 Clostridium sp. UBA5119
TTGGTAGTATAGAACGACCATTCCACCTATCACCAATGCCCAAGTCTTTTGGGGTGACGTTTTGGTAGCTTCCATTGATACCTTGTATATGTATGCCCCCATCTTTGTTAATGGTAACAATGGCATATAGCCCCTCATTATATAATACTAAGTCTTTTATAAAGGGGTAATCTTCATGTATTTCCTTTGAGTAAGAGAAATGCTCATATTCAGGGCCAACCCATATATATGACATAGCATTCAGACCAAAGTAATATGTTTGTCCTATTTTTTCAAGAGAATCTCCATGATCATGCCCATTCACGCATAAAAGCACCTTTTTTCCTGTATCATTTATTCTGTTTATCAAATCTCTAACTTCACCCTTGTTATATACTCCTCTTTTAGCAAATTCATTTTCAAAACTATGGTGTGAAAAAATAATGTAATACTCACTATCATCATTGAACTGCTCTGCCAGCCAACTAATTTCGTAATCTGGAAGAATTGGATATATGTCCTTTGTTTTATCATAGTTTCTCTTACAATATGGTATATATCCATTATCAGTTTTTATAAAACATGTATCTAATACAATGAACTTAATCTTGTCCATTTTAAATGAATAGTAACTATTGTCCATTTTTAAAAACTTCATAACTTCTTCTCTTGGGAATGAATCAGAATCATGATTGCCAATGGTATGATAATAAGGCTTTCCTACACTATCAAGAATATCAAGTAAAAATCGATTTTCTTCTTTAGGCATACAAAAATCCCCAAGTTGTATAACAAAATCAATATCTAGATTTTTTACATTAGTAATGAAGTTTTCAAGTCTTTCATAACCATCATGGATATGATCATAATGTAAATCAGTAAATACTGCAAATTTAACGCTATCCATCAATACACCGCTTTCTCAATTATCATCTTGTGGAGTTATAGTTTCATTATTGTAATTTAAAGCATTCTCAAAGTTTCTATTGACATATAAATTATTTATGTCATTTCCAGAATAAATCAAATATATGTAGGAAGCTTATTTTCTATGGCTTTGGAATTTACCAGTAAGAGTACCCTTTTGTAAAATATGACCTTCTATCTCATGTAAAAAATCCTTGCGATTGCTTTTAGGTGAAAGTAAAAGTGTACAATCTAGAACATAAACTGTAAATGTATAGTTGTGGATAGCTTTAAAGGGTGGTTTTGGTCCTTTATAGCAATGCTTACCATAAGCGATACCTTGTACAGCGTTACCAAGGAATGGAACCACCTCACCACGTGGTATTGCTGCTGGTATTTGAGTCAACACAGGAATGTTCCAAATTATCCAATGATTATAATTAGGAAATAGTGGGTGAGAAGCGTCATCTAATGTTATGGCAATAGATTCAGCCGTCTCTAATAAACCATCTAGTTGAAGCTGGGGAGAAACATCTTTCCCCCGTGCTGAATTTTCAGTTGGTATCGAATCATTTTCTTTGAAAGAAGGGCTGGTGACAATTAAATCTTTCATATTACCACTCCTACTAATTTTTTATAATTATTATAATTCAAGTATGTAGTTAAAATTTATATTTAAAATATTCCCTAATGAAGTTAGCCATAGGATTTTTTTCATCTTCATCTCCTATGTAGTCTAAATCCGAATCATAAAAATATAAATAAGCTATACTTTTTTTATCTTCAGATACTCCAATCATTCCAAAGGATTTAGGAAATTCCGTATTGGAAGTATCATTTTTGTCTACAACCCTAAAATCATAGCTTCTTAAAGAAAACTCATATTCTGGAATATAATATTTACTTTCATCAAAACTAGACTTAATTTTTTTATCTAAAAAAGTATATTGCTCGTCTATTTTCTTCTTTTCACTCTCAAAGATATTATCATCATATTTTACAATTAATGCAACAGAGTCTGATTCAAAAATCAATAGGGACTTATGTGTATATCTATATTTGATATCCTCATATTCAGGTAAGTCCTCTAGCTCTGGCATAATATCTTTCGCATTTGAATCTATTGTTTTCCCTGTATTGAGATAATTATCAATTTTTGAACTTGAATTACTGCAACCAGTAATACAAATAATAAAGGCAATTACCATAACAATTAAATATTTTTTTCTCATTTAAATTCACCTCTCTAAAAATAAATAATCCTGAATTCTTAAAATGTCATTTGCTAAATTTTAGTTCTTAAAACTTACAATTGCTTCCCTACAGCATAAAGATAGCCAATTTATCCGATGACAACTAGCTTCTAACACTCCTATCTCCTTCAAAGTGGAACAAAGAACTCGATTTATTATAACATAATTAGTATAAATTGTATATTAAAGCAAAAATGACCTTGATTTTTAATCAAAGCCATTAAATAATTTATTCTTTAAGTATCCCAACTTTAGGTAATTTATCAACTTTAGTCATTACATGACAAGACTTAAATTCACTGGTTAAATCTTGACCTGCAGTATAACCAAAGTGTTTTCCGTCAGCCCACTCTGCTACTTTGCTCAAATCGTATACTATACCTTCAATTGCCACATAGGTAGGTTTTCCATTACTTCCATCATACTGTGCTAATTCCTCTAATGTAAATTCTTTCTGTTGTCTAAAGTAAGTATGTCCTATAAGTTCTTCAATAGTTTTTAAATCAAAATAAAGTGCCATATATACCTCTAAAATATTTATATATATAGCATATGATTATACTTGAAAAGTTGTTCAATTAATTCATGTTTGATATTGAACTATAAACTTAAAATTAATCTTCTTATATGCTTTTATTGATTATTATCTGATGAAATAACTGTAGATATTTACTTATGGGAATCATTTCTACAAACAATATTTGAATAATAATTAGCTTATTACAAATAATAATTTTTGTACCATAAAACTATTTTAAGGAGGACTATATAATGGGAATAGTAACTAATTCAACAGACAAATTTCAACCATGTATTGATGAATGTAACAAATGTGCACAGGCCTGTCATGAGTGCTTTACAGCATGTTTAAATGAGCCAGATGTTGCAGCAAGAAAGAAATGTATAAGTATTCTTACTGAATGTGCATGTATGTGTCAAATGTCATCAGCAATGATGTCTATGAATGGCCAATTTACAAAAGAACACTGCCAACTTTGTGCTACTGTTTGTGATAAATGTGCTCAAGAATGTGAAATGTTTAAAGATGACCATTGTCAAAAATGTGCTCAAGAATGCAAAAAATGTGCTACTGAATGTAAAAACATGGCTAGTATGTAATAACTTATAGTATAGAAGCCAGTAGTGTAAAACTACTGGCTTTTGTACTATTTTAAATTACCTCTAGTGTAAGAGGCTCATTAATACTATGCTAATTACACTTCTCAACTCCATCTTATAAATAGTACATCATTTAAGAAGAAAACGAATTAAAGTTTATAGTTATTCTAATCAGATATTACAGTCCAAATTGGTCTTTTATTATCTGTGCAACAATTTCCGCTGAAAGATTGGTATTGTCGATTTTTATATAGTTATCATAAGGAATTTCACCATCATTGCTTACACAACGATACTTGTTATCATCATTTATAAGTCTTTGATTTGACATTTCTATATCTCGTTTTGAGATTTTATTTTTTAGACGATTTTCAGTAGCATTTCTTTCTAATCTTATTGCTTGAGGAGCAACAAGCTCTACATAACATATATCTGCATTATGTTTTCTAAAAATATCACAAACATATTCAACATAATCCCAATCAGATTGCTGATTAAATGCCCACATATATGTGAAAATTAATCCATAGTGTTCGGATTTTGCAAATTCTTCAAAAATAACTTCTCTCATGCCAGCGATAGCTTTTCCATTAAAATATCCGAATATATCCAGTACAGGTTCAATCATCATATGATTATGAAATAAACGTAAATCCGTAATTTTAGCTAGTTCTTGTCCAACTGTCATTTTGCCAACAGCACTGTCTCCGATTATAAGTACTAATTTCAAAATATCACCTCTTTTATCAAATATAAATAATTTTTTTTCATCCTATTTTACTTCTGTTCCACCCCATTCAATAACGGTAAATCCCTTTCTTTCAAAAGATTTAATTTCTTGTTCTTCTATTTCTATAGGTTTATCTAATGATTTAAAGAGCATCATTACCCTTAATATTGAATCTGGCTTTGGAGTTATATTAAGCTCTGCTAGATTTTCATACTCTTCCCCTGCAAAAGTAATTAGGTTGTATTTATTCTCTTGCATAATTGGTAGCCAATATACTATAAATTCGTTATATTCCCTTGGAGTTAATCCCATATATTCAAGCTTTTCTTGCAGAAATTCTTCAGTATCTTCTCCTTTTACAACAAACCCTTTTGACATATCCCATTGATTTTTTGAAATCCCTTCCCAATATAAATAAGAATACTTCCTCTTATCTCCAATATTAGTTAATGTACCATCAGGTTCTGCTATTACATTCCAACCATCTTTGTACTCTGGATAAGTACAAGTAAGCTCTCCTTTATAATCTAGTTTAACGCTAACTGATTGTTCTGAAGTTGGATACAAATAAATTACAGGTTTCTTAGTCATACCTTCATTTGTACAACCTGTAAATGTTATTAAAATAAGAGATAGTAATATAATAAGAAATTTTGCTTTATTTGTTTTCATATTAACCCCCTAAAAACTTTTTTGTTATATTATTAATTTTTAAGATATGGTAAAAATATGTCATTACACCAACGTTCCATTGATTTCTCAATCCATGGCTGATTATAAATTTCTATTCATCTTTCATTATTAAGTAAAATATCACAAATAGTTTTTAAATCCTCAATATAATTCAAAAGTGTTATAGAATATTCCTTGAGTTTTTCAGGATTTTTTTCATATCCTTGTAGCAATGTATATTGTCGCTTATAATATTCCATCAACTCTTGAAAATTAGATGAATAGGTGCTTATCTCTTGAATCTTTTCATTATTAACTACGTATTGAATGTGTTGCATAATTTCAAGAAACTGGTCAGCAGAATATCCTACTGTTTTCTTAAAATCACGCAATACCCATTGACGTTCAAAAACATTTCTTTTCATCCAACCATAATATTGTTCTTTATAAACTTTTACCACATTCAGAACAGTTGGAATAATGTTTTGATAATCATTACTTTTAATGTTTTCACTACTATCTAACTTAAGCAGTAAGCCAGAATCAGACAAAACCTGTATAGCACCAATTTCTTGACCGTCATATTTATCAGCCATTAAAACTGATATAGCAAATCCAGTGCCAGCCTCTTCAACTCCAAGCATGTGATTTTCATTCATTTCATAAAATTCTTGTGTTGTTATTCCCATATGAGATGACACTATCTCTATTGCCTTCATTGCCGTTTCTGTTTTAACGAGTCCTGGACCGATAGTATATACTTTTATATTTGTACTTTCCAATTCTCCATATAGAGTATTAGACAATTCTACCTGTGCTGTTTTAAATACTTCATATGCTCCCATAAAAGGGGCAGCACCAGATGATGAAACAAAAACAATTGTTCCGGAACTTTTTTGTTTCATAAGTGGTAAAACTAATTGTGTTAATAGTAATGGGGCTTTGAAATTAACGGCATAACTCTTATCCCATACATCAATAGAAACTTCTTCTACTGTTCCCATAGCAGTTATGGTCGCATTATTAAATAGAACATCTATGCGACCATATTTATCTTTCACATGAGAAACCAGAGCATATATCTGATTTTCATCGGATAAATCAATTTCATAAAATTCTACAGAGTTTTTACCAAATATACTATCTAAAGTGCTTTGCGCGTATAATATTTTTCGTTTATCTATTTCAGCGACAATAACCTTTGCACCCATATAAACCAATGTTTTTGCAGTTTCAAAACCTATCCCACCTCCTGCACCAGTTAAAAGTATAACTTTATCTTCCAATTTATTTTTAAAGGATACATTTTTTTCTATAAGCATCATAATCTCCTTCTTTATAATTGTTAGCCAATTTCATTTTTGGTTTTAAATACTTATCTTAATAATAAGAAAGCGACTTAACTCGACTTCATATTATGCTCATTTTGAGATGTCATACTTCATGTTATAGTATGGTTGAGAACTATCACCAAAAGGCTGTTCTTCTTCTCCAACAATGTAGAAACCATATCGCTGGTAAAACTTGAACGCACGGGTATTTCGTTGCTGCACATCAAGTTTAATGCAATTTACCTGGTTTTTTATAATGCCCTCTATTTTTTTAATGGTATGATATCCGTATGCTTTACCAGTGAGTTCATATTTTAATACAATCAAATCCAAATAGCATTCATTCTCGTGTATTTTATACATAATCCAACCAACCTTATTACCTGTTTCGATATCAAAGATTATATAGTTTTTCTTACGTGATAAAAGTTCGAATCGTTCTTTCCATTCGTCTTCAGACGTATTGTTTTCAGCAAAATATAGTTCATACTCCTCATTTGTAAATAAAGAACGTATAAATTCAACATCACTCATCGTAGTCACACTAAATATAATACACATTAACTTCTCCCTCATAAAATATAAATAATTTTCACCTTTGTTTACAATTGTTCATTTGTAATTTTAAAATTGCAAACTTATTATAGCATATTTTCAATAAAATGTATGTTTATATATAAAAGCACCTCATTAAGGAGATGCTTCAGAACCGAACTATTCAACTTTAAATCTTTATTAAAGATATATATACTTTAATAAAGATACTATTGGTAGTATAGAACGACCATTCCACATGTCACCAATGCCCAACTCTTTTGGGGTAACATTTTGGTAGTTTACACCCATACCTTGTATATGTATATCATCTTCTTTATTAATTGTAACAATAGCATATAACTCTTCATTTTAAATATATAGCTCCAACAATAATTGCAGCTAAAATTAACAAGTATGCCAATATATATAAGATCATTCTGAACTAAAGATTGGATTTATAATCTACATTGCCAATTTCACCGGTTTTATAATCATATTTCCAACCATCATAAACATAATCATTTGGAATTCGCACATAGCATCCGATTGTAATATCACGCTTACGTGTTACTATTCCTGATAAATTGTTGTTATCAATATTACCCTCTGCAACAGAAATATGTTCACCTTCACAAGCAAGCACAACTCATATGTGGTCATGCCATGCTGAATTATATGCATAACCAAAGTAAATTCCAGTCTTGTAAGCATATATGTCATGTAATAGACCACTTATATAGGATAGTTCTGTGTTGAGCCTACGTTTGCCTGCGATAAGCGAACAAGCTTCTGCAACACCATATGTATGGATATATGCAGTTTTTCGATCATCGTCAGATGAAATATTTTTTAAGATATCATCAACATATGCTCTTACAATTTCAATTTTGTTCAATTTTTCCACCTCACTATATATAAAACCTTTACAATGCATTTTTTCACTATTATTCATTTGTAATTTCAACATTATGAACTTATTTTTGTTTATGCTTTACAACTGATCACAACAGAGTGATTTATAATTCAAAACCAAACTTCAAATATTATCTTTATTAATAAGTCGCTATCAGATATTACTTGAGATCTATCTAGTTTTAATACATTTGAAAGGTACTCCTTATCTATTACTGGCATATTACTCATCATACAATCGTATACTTTAGTATTCAGTACTAACCAACTCCATTCACAAAAATCAGTTTCATTAAGATTTATATTAATTTTTTCATCTTAATGAACTCAAACTCTCCACCATTTGTTTTTTGCATATATTTCTCTACAAACTGGAAGCCTATGTTCTCATATACTTTTATTGCTCGCTTATTAAATGAAGCAACTGCCAACATAATATAAT
>NZ_DHYX01000027.1:0-686 GCF_002414285.1 Clostridium sp. UBA5119
AAGAAAAAAATCAACTACAAATATTGTTAGTGAAGAGGAAAGATCATCCCTGTATAGGTAAGTGGGCAATTCCTGGAGGATTTGTGAACATGGATGAAGATATAGAGGCTGCAGCTCTTAGGGAGTTAAAAGAAGAAACTAATGTGGATGATGTTTATCTAGAGCAACTATATACCTTTGGAGACGTAGGAAGAGATCCACGAGATAGGATTATAAGTGTTTCATATGTTGCATTGGTAGATTATGATAAATTAAAACCTAAGGCAGGAGATGATGCAGCAGAAGTGGCTTGGTTTAGAGTTGAAAAAAATATTTTGAGCTCTAATCAGGAGGAAAGTAACTACAGATTAATTTTTTATAATGAGGAAAGAAAAATAAAAATAGAATATTTAGTATTAGAGAAGAGTGTTAAAAAAGGAAGTGGTAGAAGCAGGGGAGCATATATAAAACCTTCAATGGAAAATACAGACTTATTAGCTTTTGACCATGAAAAGATGATTAATTTAGCTATTAACAGGTTAAATAATCTTAGGTAAACTAATACACTTATATTTTAAAATTGTTAAGCATATGAGGAAATAATCTTTGTTTGTAACACTTATTACAGCAATTTATAGTGCAATGTGATATTATATTACAAAATAAAGAAATAAAAGATTAATAAGGAATGGTGAAGGCTTATGGAT
>NZ_DHYX01000027.1:703-4348 GCF_002414285.1 Clostridium sp. UBA5119
AGTGTATTAAGCTGTTTAAAGTCTAGCATAAAAGCTTATAAAAAAAGAGATATAATAACTATTGAAAAAGATAAATTAACTGGGATAGGAGTAGTTTTGGAGGGTGAAGTAAGTGTTAGTAAGGAAACTTTAGATGGTGATAGAGTTATGATGTCAAGAGTAAAAAGAGGAGATTTATTTGGAGAAATAGATGCTTTTTCTAAGGATGGATGGCTTTCAACTGTAGAGGCGTATACTGATTGCACTATCCTATTTTTGCACCCAGATAAGATTGTAGGAGTATGCAATAAAGCGTGTGAGGGACATAAAAATTTAATACAGAATATGTTGCAAATAGTAGCTAAAAAGGCTCTTAGCTTAAATGAAAAGGTAGAAATTCTTTCATTAAAGAGTATAAGAAAAAAAATTAGCACATACTTAATTCAGCAATATAGTATTAATAACAGTCTTACCTTTGATATACCTTTAAAGAGAAATGAATTAGCTGAATATATACTTGTATCTAGACCTTCCCTTTCAAGAGAACTAATAAATATGAAGGAAGAAGGAATTATAGATTTTCACAGAAGCTCCTTTAGAATTATTGATCTAAAAAGTTTAAAAGAATGTCTAGGATAAAGAGTTATTCAAGAGAGGCTTTCTTAAAATAGAAAAATCTATTTTGAGAAAGCCTCTTTTAATATCTATATTATGATTATAGATTTAAAATCTATAATTATAAAATTTACAAATATCTAACAATGGTATCCTGAGATACCGAAATTAAGTATGAAATTACATATTATATTAATATAGATTAAAAAAACCAATTAAAACAAAATTTTAAAGGAGGTTTTTAAATGGGTATGTTTTGTTATCAATGTCAAGAAACTGCAAAAGGTACAGGCTGCACAATAAGAGGTGTATGTGGAAAGACAGAGAAGGTTGCTAACTTACAAGATTTAATGATTTATTCACTAAAGGGAATTGCTATTTTTCAGCAAAAAGGATTAGATAAAGGTATTAGATTTCCTAAAGCTAATCATTTCATAGTAAGTGGACTATTTATGACTATTACAAATGCTAATTTTGATGATTCTGCATTTGTTGAAAAAATAAAGGAAGCTATAGAACTTAGAGAAGAAGTTAAGAAAGAATTACTGCATAAAGGAATAAATTTAGGAGAATTACATGATGCTGCTACTTTTGTAGTAGAAGGTGATTTAGAGCTTTTAGAAAAATCAAAGGCTATTGAAGTTGGAATATTATCTACTGAAAATGAAGATGTACGTTCTCTTAGAGAATTAATTATTTATGGTGTAAAAGGTATGGCAGCATATGCTGAACATGCATTAAATTTAGGAAAAGAAAATGAAGAAGTTTATGATTTTATGGTAAAGGCATTAGTAGCTACATTAGATAATACATTAAGTGCAGATGAACTAGTTGCCCTTACTTTAGAAACAGGTAAATTTGGTGTGGATACTATGGCGATGCTAGATGCTGCCAATACAGGTGCTTATGGAAATCCAGAAATTACTGAAGTAAATATAGGAGTTAGAAATAATCCTGCTATATTGATATCAGGACATGATTTAAAGGATTTAGAAGAGCTTTTAGAACAAACAAAAGATACAGGTGTAGATGTTTATACTCATGGTGAAATGTTACCAGCTCACTATTATCCATTCTTTAAGAAATATTCTAATTTTGTAGGTAACTATGGTAATGCTTGGTGGAAACAAAATGAAGAATTTGAACCTTTTAATGGGCCAATACTATTTACAACAAATTGTATAGTACCACCAAAGGAAAGTTATGTAGATAGAGTTTATACTACAGGTGCTACTGGATATCCAGGATTTAAATATATTAAAGATAGAGAAGATGGAAAAGCTAAAGACTTTAGTGAAATTATAGAACATGCTAAAAAATTACCATCACCTAAAGAAATTGAAAAGGGTAAAATTGTAGGTGGTTTTGCTCATGCACAAGTATTTGCTTTAGCAGATAAGGTAGTAGAAGCTGTTAAATCTGGTGCTATTAAGAAGTTCTTTGTTATGGCTGGTTGTGATGGAAGAATGAAATCAAGAAATTATTATACAGAGTTTGCAGAAAAATTACCAAAAGATACAGTAATATTAACTGCCGGATGTGCTAAATATCGTTATAATAAATTAAATCTTGGCGATATAGGTGGAATTCCAAGGGTTTTAGATGCAGGACAGTGTAATGATTCTTACTCATTAGCTGTAATAGCTTTAAAATTAAAAGAAATATTTGAACTAAATGATGTGAATGAACTTCCTATAGCTTATAACATAGCGTGGTATGAGCAAAAAGCTGTAATAGTACTTCTAGCATTACTTTATTTAGGAGTAAAAAATATTCATCTAGGACCGACACTTCCAGGATTCTTATCACCAAATGTAGCAAAAGTATTAGTAGAGACTTTTGGGATTGCAGGCATAGGAACTGTGGATGAAGATTTAGAAATGTTTTTAGGATAATATATTTACCCCTGATTAACCCCTAATATATTTATCCTAAACTTATAAATATATCAGTAAAAATAAAGGTATTGACTTTATATATTAAGTTAATACCTTTATTTTTGTATATAAAATGATGTTTGTACTGATTATACTAAAAGCTCTTCCATATTCCAAACCTGAGTTGCTAAATCTTTATAGAAATCAACTTCATGGCAAACTAAAAGGAGAGTACCCTTAAAATCAATAAGAGCTTTTTTTAGTTCAGCCTTAGAGATAGCATCTAAATGGTTAGTTGGTTCATCAAGTAAAAGCCAATTTGTTGGAGTTAAGGTAAGTTTACAAAGTCTAACCTTTGATTGTTCTCCGCCACTTAAAGTTTTTAGTTTTTGGTTCATATGCTCATTTTTAATACCACAACGACCAAGGGCTGCTCTTATTTCGCTTTGAGATTTTTTAGGAAAAGAATCCCAAACTTCCTCAAGAGGAGTATGGTCTGAACCATGAACCTGTTGCTCAAAGTAAGCTGGGTACAGATAATCTCCAAGTTTTATATCACCATCTATTGGAGGTATTACTCCCATTATGGTCTTTAAAAATGTGGATTTACCTATGCCATTGCAACCTGTAATGGCAATTTTTTCACCTCTTTTTAAAGTAAGATCAAGATTTTTTATAAGTGGATAGCTATAGCCAATGGTTAGACTAGAGCTTTTCATCACAAGGGAAGCAGAGGTTCTTTTAAAATTAAAGGAAAAACTAGGTTTAGGTGAAATTATTTTTGGTTTTTCTAGTTTTTCAATTTTATCAAGAGCCTTTTGTCTACCCTTAGCCATTTTTGCAGTAGAAGCTCGAACTTTATTTTTATCAATAAAGTTCTGAAGCTTTTGAATTTCCTTTTGTTGAGCAGTATATTCAGCTATATATCTTTTTCTTTCCTCATCTTGTAGTTTTAAGAAGTTATCATAATTTCCCATATATCTTTTTATAGAGGAAAACTCTAAATTGAAAATTACATTTGTAATTTTGTTTAAAAAGCTAGTGTCGTGGGATATGACCACAAAAGCATTTTCATAGTCATGTAGATATTTAGATAACCACTCTATATGCTCTTTATCTAGATAATTAGTAGGCTCATCTAAAAGTAATATATCAGGAGCTTCAAGAAGTAGTT
>NZ_DHYX01000027.1:4371-7333 GCF_002414285.1 Clostridium sp. UBA5119
GTTTTGCTAGCATAACCTTAGTTTTTTGACCTCCACTTAAATTTTTAAAGGGAGTATCCATACCAAGGGCAGTTATACCAAGCCCTTTACACATAGTTTCAATATGCTTTTCAATATTATAAAATTCACTAGAATCCAGCCTATCTTGAAGATGACCTAATTTATTGATTAATTTATCATAGTCATCTACATCTCCGGTAGCTAATTTATTACTTATGAATAAGACCTTTTCTTCTAATTCATAAAGATTTCTATAGGCTTCCCTTAAGACTTCTTTTATGGTTAAATTTTCGTTTATATCAGAATTTTGTTTAAGANNTACAGGAAGAAGCTTTAGTAAAATTACCTTCATCGCAGATTAATTTTTCAGTTAAAATGTTAAACAGGGTAGTCTTACCAGCACCATTAACTCCAACGAGACCAGCGTGTTCGCCCTTTAGTAATCTAAGGGACATATTTTTAAAAATAGTTTTATCTCCAAAACTAAAGCTTAGATTTTCAATATTTAATATACTCATGTCTTTATACCTCCGTAAAATAAAAAAAGGAAAGAGGCTTTGCTCTTTCCTTAAATTTCATGTAAATTAATGCAGTGAAATTATATTCTAAATCATAGTAGAGTAAAAAATTAGATCTCATATTAGCTATAACAAAATAATAGTGTAGTGATACTAATTTAAATTCTATATGATTTAGAGTATGAAAAAAGAGTCTTATCCTGTAAAAGATAATTCTATTCAAATGTTTAGGTAAAAAAGGGCGCAGTTATCCCGTTATTAACCTAAAACACTTACAAGAACTACCATTTTACACAATTCGACTCAACCTCTTTCTTTGCATTAATTTATTTTAAATATAATAATATTCAATATATTTATTATTACATATATACATAAATATTATACCATAGTAGTTGGAAAAGTAAATACAGTAATAAAATAACTTTTACTTTTAAACATGCCCTCATACTAATCCTAGTAAGGAGTTTATAATTAAGAGAATGAAGTGAGAAGTAGATATTATAGAAAATACTTATTGTAGGCATTAATAAGTACTAATAGGACAATTGTATAAATTAGTAAGAATTCAATAATAGCATAAAAGTACTAAATACTGCGGATCTAAAGCCTTAATTAATGTTTCTAATAATAATATAATAGAATTAAGAAATTTAAATAAAAATTTCATGAAAGAGGGATAATTATGAAAAACTTAACATTAAGAGATGCAACGGAGGTGGATGCCCCCATTATCGCTGGTCTTATATATGATACTGAGGAAACACCAGATCATATTTGGGGCCAGGGCACTAAAGAGGAGATTTTAAATAGGATTCAATGGCTAGTATTAAGTCAGGAATCTAGATATTCATATTTAAATATAAAGGTAGCAGAACTAAATGGAAAGACCTGTGGAGCTATAATTCTTTTAAACAGTGAAGAAATATCTGATTTAGATACAAAAACTAGTTTTGAATTACTTCATATGATAAAAGGGATTAAAGGAAAAATAAAATTTATAAAGGACCTTATTTTAGGAATGTACTTAAAAGAGGGTGGAGATAAAGAGCTTTATATAGCAAACTTAGCAACTACTAAAAAAGTTAGAGGTCTTGGAATAGGAAAAGAACTAATGAAGTTAGCAGAAAAGGTAGCTAAAGAAAAAGGATATAAAGGTTGTTCACTGCTAGCTAAGGATGAGAAAGTAAGAAAGTTCTATGAAAACTTAGATTATAAATTTGAAAAAGAAGAAAAGTATTTTTCTCAATATTTATATAGAATGGTAAAAATGGTTTAATGTTATATATGTAAATTATAAGGACTAAATGTCCATGATATATATTACCTATGAAAAAAAGTCTTGTCATTTAGAAGTGACAAGACTTTTTTTATTTTTTTTTTTTTATTTTTTATTTAAAAAAAAAATTTAAAAAAATAAAAAAAAAAAAAAATTTTTTTATAAAAAAAAAAAANNGTTATTTCTAACTTTAACTATTTCTTTATTCTTAATATATACTCTAGGAATTCTGGATTTAATTCTGCAAAGAATTTCGTAGTTTATTGTGCCTAAGGCTTCTGCCATATCATCAGCGTTAAATTTTAAGTCTCCTTCTCCACCTAAAATAATAACTTCATCACCAGTTTTTACATTTTCTATGTCTGTTACATCAATCATACACTGATCCATACAAATTCTACCTAGAATACTAGCAAATTTACCATTAACAATTATCTTAGCATTTTCACTTAATGATCTAGGATAACCATCTCCATAGCCTATTGGTAGTGTAGCTACAATAGTTTTTTTATTAGTTTTAAAGGTTTTACCATAACTTATATACATATCCTTATGCAATTCTTTTACATGGGCTACCTTTGCTTTCAAAGTTAGAGCTGGTTTTACTGAAAGGTTATCCTTAGAAACTTCTTTAGAAGGGTAATAACCATAAAGTATAATGCCTGGTCTCACGCCATTTAAATAAGTTTCAGGCATATCTATAATTGCTCCACTATTAGAAATATGTTTTAACGGAATTTCAATTCCAAGAGCTTTTAAATCCTTCATAACCTTTTTTAATTTAAAAAGTTGTTCATTGGCATAGGATTTGTCTTTTTCATCAGAGGTGGAGAAGTGAGAATATATTCCAATCACTTCTAAACCTTCTAAGTTATAAACTTCATTTATAGTTTTAACGGTATCATCACCAGGGAGAAATCCTATTCTACCCATACCAGTATCTATGGCAATATGGATTTTAGCTTTTTTATTAAGGCTTAAGGCTATTTTTGATAGTTCCTTTGCATAATCTAAATCATATACTGTTTGCTCAATATCATAATTTATTAGCTCTTCGCCTAAGTGTAAAGGAGTATATCCTAAAATTACTATAGGAGCATTAATATTATTTTCTCTAAGCTCTATGGCTTCTGTCAGCATTGCTACAGCGAGTCTAGAGGCGCCA
>NZ_DHYX01000027.1:7358-12693 GCF_002414285.1 Clostridium sp. UBA5119
TTACGATAGCAATGAGCTCTTTATCTCCAATTAATTTTTTTATATTTTTTGTGTTAGTGGCTATTGTATCTAAATTTATCTCAGCCCATACAGGTCTCATTATTTTTTCCATTGTTACACCTCGTAATTTCTTTCATTATTTCTAGTAAGCTATTTTAGTTATATTCATTAAGAATTTACTTCGTTATATCAAGTGAAACTTACCTTATACTATTATTTTAGTATAATTACATTAAATCACAAGAACCAGTTAGTACAGGATTTATTGATAAGGTGGTTTACTTAGCTTTTTTATATTATCACCAATTATTTTTATTCCTACTTTGATATCTTCATCACTTACTCTACCAAAGCCTATTCTAAAGCAGTCCTTGCCTTTGTCACTATTTATATAAAAGATATCACCAGGCATAAATAGCACATTATCCTTATAACATATATCTAGAAGTTGTCTTGCATTTATATTATTTTTAAGCTTAATAAATATATGAAGGCCACCTTCTCCAGTAACATATTCATAAGGGATGTATTCATTTATCATTTCCATAACCAGATTATACTTATCTCTATAATATTTTCTTACATTTTTTACATACCTACTAAAGGCTCCACTTT
Organism: Clostridium sp. UBA5119; assembly: GCF_002414285.1. Classification (NCBI taxonomy): domain Bacteria; kingdom Bacillati; phylum Bacillota; class Clostridia; order Eubacteriales; family Clostridiaceae; genus Clostridium; species Clostridium sp. UBA5119. Next base: position 7,974 of record NZ_DHYX01000027.1, read on the forward strand.
TTAAGTAATAGTAAAAGGAAGCTTGATCAAGGAAAGAACAGTGAATGGTTCTACTTCTTTTTACACTTTCTAAAACATCAATTAAATCTTTACTTGCTAAAATCCATCCAATTCTAAGGCCTGGAAAGAGTATTTTAGAAAGACTGCCAATATAGATTATACTATTACCCATGCCACTTAATGATGCTATGGGATCGATGGGAGAGCTAGAGTATAGAAGCTCTTCGTTAAATCCATCTTCAATTATAGGTACAGAGTACTGTCTAAAAAGATTATAAATTTCTTTTCTTCGTTTGGTTTTGGTTACAATACCTGTAGGATTATTATAAGAAGGGATTATATATCCAAATTTAGGATTATACTTTTTAAGCTTCATTTGTAAATCTTCTAAATCCATACCTTCTTCATTCATTTTTACTTGGATAACTTCAATTTCATGGGATTTCATAATTTTTAATGCTGTATTATGGGTAGGTTCTTCACAAAGGATTATATCTCCTTTTTTAGTTAAAGAACCTATAATAATATCAAAGGCTTCAGTAAAACCGTTAGTGATTAATATATCTCTACCTTCAGTATTAACTCTTTTTTCCTCCATATACTGAAGAAAATATTGGATTAAAGGGGCATATCCCTTAGCATATCCATAGTTTAATAGGTTTTCTTCCTCATAAGTCCAAGCATCTAAGAGAGATCTTTTAAAGTCATCCATATTAAAGAGACTAGGTTCAGGGGCAATAGATTTAAAGGAAATCATATTGTTTTTATAGGGAAGTTCACTTTTAATAATATCAAGATTTCTAAGGGTATCAGCATAATTGTTAATCATATTCATAAAATTAATATTATATTCTTCACAGGTGTTTTCAGTCTCCATTAAAATAAAGGTACCAACACCCCTCTTAGTAGTTATTATTCCTTTGCTTTCCAGTTCTTCATAGGCAGCAATGACAGAATTTCTACTTATGTTTAAAAGCTTACTTGCTTCTCTTGTGGAAGGTAGTTTACTATCTTTTTTTAATTCACCCTTTTTTATTCCATTAATGATATGTGTCTCTAGTTGCATATAAATAGGTTCATCCTTATTTATAATTAGAGTAGAAAATATCATATTTAACACCACCTATTTTTTTATTAATTGTATTCTTATAAAAGTTATCATAAGAATACAAAGTAAAAAAGATTCAAGTTTGCATTGGTTATCTTTACAAAACCAAACAAAAGAATCACTTAAAAATAGTTTATTAGAAAAATAAGTTAGTTTCAATAGAAAAACAAGAATAATTGTTGTAGAATATTAATAGAAATTTTGAAATACTTAGGAGGACATCATGAATAGTTTAGTTATTGTATTTTTATTAGCAGTAGTAGGAGGGGTTATTGGATGGGTAACAAACATATTAGCTATAAAGCTTATGTTTAGACCAATTAATCCAATTAAAATCCCATTAATAAATTTAGAGATAGTAGGATTAATTCCAAAGAGAAAAAATGAAATAGCACAAAATATTGGAGAAGTGGTGGCAAAGGAGTTATTATCAATTGACGATATAATAAAAAATGCAATCACAGAAGAGGATAAGGTTATATTTAGTCAGTTAGTTAAAAATAAAATAAGAAATTTAGTGGCAGGAAAGATGGATTTTGTGCCAGCACCCTTTAGGATCATGGTTCAAGGGCCAATTAATAACATTATAGAGGAAGAAGTTGATGAGGCTTTAAAGGAAATGGAAAGTGAAGCTGTTAATCATATCAAAGATAAAGTAGATATTAAAGAAATGGTTGAAGAAAAAATAAATGAGTTGGATTTACAAGAACTTGAAAGAATTATTATAAATGTAGCTAAAAAGGAATTAAAACATATTGAAGTTTTGGGCTTTATCTTAGGAGCTGCAATAGGTATAGTTCAAGGATTAGTGGTTATGCTCTTTAAATAAGAATATACATAATTATAGATAAGCAGTTGATATGAAGTATAAAATATGATATGTTAAATTAAGAATTTAATAAAAAATCCACAGAATTCTGTGGGAGAGGTTCGTAACCATCCCTCTATAAAAAACTAGGGAATAAGACTTATATGGTCGTGCTATACCCTTAGTGCGACCTTTTTTAGGTTGTATTTTTTATGCCTTGGGATGGAGCTCAAGGCATTTTTTTATGTTTTCATTAAGAAAGGAAGAGAAAAGATGGACAAGAGAAAAGTAATAATAGATTGTGATCCAGGAATTGATGATTCATTGGCTATAATTCTTGCATTAAAATCAAAGGAGCTAGAAGTGAAGGGTATAACTATAGTATCAGGGAATGTTCATGGAAAAAAAGGGGCAGAAAATGCATTAAAGATACTTAAAGAACTAAATAGGTTAGATATACCAGTGTATCTTGGGGAATGCGAACCTATGGAAAGAAAATTAATTACTGCAGAGGATACCCATGGAAGTGATGGACTTGGAGAAAGTTTCTTACCAAGGGTAGAGGAGGTAACCTATAAAGAAGGTGCCGTAAATTTTATTCTAGATGAGTTAAAATCAGAGGATATCACAATTATCGCATTGGGTCCTTTAACTAATATAGCAAAAGCTTTAGAAAAAGATTGTGAAGTTACAAGAAAGATGAAGGAGTTAGTTCTTATGGGAGGAGCTTTTAAGAGCTTTGGGAATTGCTCTCAAGTAGCAGAGTTTAATTTCTGGGTTGACCCTCATGGTGTAGAAAAAGTCTTTAAGGAATTAAAAAGGAAGATTACTATGGTGGGATTAGATGTTACTAGACAATGTGTTTTAACTCCCAATTATATTGAGATGATAAGGCAGTTTAATGAACCTCTTGGAGAGTTAATTGTAAAGATAACTAAATTTTATGTGGACTTTCATTGGAACCAAGAAAGAACCTTAGGATGTGTAATTAATGATCCACTAGCAGTAGCATATTTTATTGATCCTGAATTATGCTCTGGAAAGGAATATTTTGTAGATATAGTTACAGAGGGAAAAGCTATAGGAATGACACTGGTGGATGAAGGGGATTTTTATAGAGAAAAACCAAATTGTCTAGTGTTAACAGAAGTAAATTCAAAAGGTTTTATGGAAATGTTTCTAACAAGAATTTTTCCAAAGCATAAAGAAGATATAATAGCAGTTTTAAATAATTCTAAATATGGACTAAATTAAGAGGAGGAAGGTTAGAAATATGAATAGTAAAAAGAATAAGAGAATTATTTTTATGGGTTTAGCAGTAGCTATAAACTTAGTAGGAGGATTTATAGCATTATCATTAAAACTTCCAATTTACATTGATACTATAGGAACTATTTTAGTTTCAATATTATTTGGACCAGTAAGTGGAGCTGTGGTTGGAGGATTATCATCAATTATTAATGGTATAACTTTTGATCCTATTTCATTTTATTTTTTACCAGTACAATTAGTAGTGGGTATAGGTACAGGAATGTTATTTAGAGGTAAGAAGGTTGGAGTTTTAAAGTTGATTTTAAGGATATTACTAGTTACAGTTTTAGGATCAGCAACAGCAGCAGTTATTGCTTCCTTTGTTTTTCAAGGTGTAACTTCCTCAGGTTCAAGTATTTTAGTTGCAATACTTAAAAACTCTGGAATTAGTATTATTACAGCAGTTTTTTCTACTCAGATTTTTACAGATTTATTAGATAAAGCTGTGAGCTTTGGATTAGTTTTTACAATTATTAAAATGTTACCATTAGATATTAAAAGCAATATTGTTGGGGATGAATAGTATGGATAGATATAATATAATAACAGGGAAAAATAAAAGAGAAATAGTATTACTAAAGGCTTTTCCTTGTGTTTGGGGGAAGTGTACATTTTGTGATTATATAGAGGATAATTCAACAAACTCTTCAGAAATCAATGATATAAATAAAAAGGTGTTAAAGGAAGTAAAAGGAACATATGGTACCTTAGAAGTGATTAATTCAGGAAGTTGCTTTGAGTTACCTATTGAAACTTTGGAAAGTATTAGAAAAATAGTAAGAGAAAAGCATATAAAAAAGATGTTCTTAGAAAGCCATTGGTGCTATAGAAGTAGATTACAAGAAATGAGAGATTTCTTTGGAATTGAAATTATCTTTAAAATTGGAGTTGAAAGTTTTGATAACAATTTTAGAAATTTAGTGTTAAATAAAAATGCTAGATTTAAAGACTATAATGAAGTTAGAACGTATTTTAGTTCAGTATGCTTAATGGTAGGAATAAAAGGGCAAAGTAAAGAAATGATTAAAAGAGATATTGATATAGCACTAAGTCATTTTGATTATGGAACAATAAATATATTTACAGAAAATACTACGGATGTTAAGAGAGATGAAGAATTAATAGGTTGGTTTGAAAAGGGATATAATTTCCTTAAGGATGTTAGTAAAATTGAAGTGCTATTTGAAAATACAGATTTTGGAGTAGGGGATTAATTTAAGAATTGCCTTATTAAAAGATGTAATATACGAGGTGAGGCAATTACTCACCTCGTATATTATTATATTAATGAAAATTCAATAATCTTATCTAGTAAAGTTGAATATTTCATGTTAGCAGCTTTTGCACTTTTGGGGAATAGAGAATTTTTAGTCATACCAGGTAAAGTGTTTAGTTCTATTACATAGGGTTTATCATTACTCACCATTATATCTACTCTTGCGTAGGCTTTACAATCAAAGATTCTATAACATTTCTTAGATATTTCATTGATT
>NZ_DHYX01000043.1:0-3372 GCF_002414285.1 Clostridium sp. UBA5119
GCTGCTTAACTATTCCATTTTTTGTAACTGTTCGTGTTTTAAAATGGTCTTTTTGTCATGCCAATTTTTAAAGAAATAATTTTTAAACTTTTTACTTGACTATAACTAGCTGGTCTATAGTTTTCTTTTGTTAACTTCCCTTATAAGGGTACTTTTACTTATTCCTGTAATTTCTGCAACTTCCGTATAGCTAGAATTACCACCATTTACTACCAGCATTCCTAAGGCATGTTCTATCTGCTTAGGACTATGCTTTTTAGGTCTACCTTCTTTAAATCCTGGTTTTGTTTTTGCTATTGCTTTACCACTTTGAGTACGTTCTATTATCATAGCTCTTTCAAATTCTGCAAAGGCAAGTAGATTAGTTACTATTAATCTTCCCATTGGTGTATCTTCAATTAAACCCATATTAAGAATATGGATTTTAACCCCCTTACCCATTAACTTATCTATATACTGTAATCCCTCTTTTGTTGTTCTACAGAATCTATCGAGCTTAGTTACAACCAAAGTATCTCCAGGTTCTATATCATCTAATAATTTATTAAATACATATCTGTCTTTAGCTGCACTATAACTTTCCTCAATTATTTTAGCATTAGAATATCTATCTAATATATTCTTCCTTTGATCCTCTATTGAATTACCTTCTAATTGTCCCTTGGTTGATACTCTTATATATCCTATAATATTACCCACATAATCACCTTACTTTTGAATATTAGTTTTGACACTGCTTTATATATTGAGTATAGGTTATTCCTTAAGTGGTGTCAATACTGTTAAGTTTTGACACCTAACTAATAAACTTAACTATTATGAAGCCTACATCGTTGGATTTCATAATAGTTTTTTCTCACCATAAAAACACAACTGCTATAAGTAACACACACTTCCTGACAACATTATAAAAGCTTAATTCTTTATAATGTTAATTAACTATATTCTCACATTTATAAATATAATTGGACATCTTGTTTCTCATATTGTATTATGATACATATAACGTAATTAAGGAGAATTTATGTATGAATACTTTTAGAAAAGTGAAATCTTTATTTTCCGTATTATTAATAATTCTGATTATATTTTCATCCTACCTCTATTCTTGTAGTAACACTCAATCTATAAATTTTTCAATATTTATAACGCTTATGGCTGCCTTACTTGGATTTATTGATGGCTTAGAATATATAATCATAAAAAAATCCACCAAAATAGGATATCTAATTTGCACATTATCCATTATTCTTCCTATTCCAATTATAATTTTAACAAATGCTATATCATAAAAATAATTAATTTCTCTTACTGATGTATGTTTACTAAACGTAAATCTTATCGTACTATCGCACTCTTCATCAGTTAATCCTATTGCTTTTAACACATGAGATTGCATCAATAAATTTTCAGAACAAGCAGAACTAGATGATACATATATATTTTTGCTATCGAGCAACATCTTAAATATTATACCATTCATATTATCCAACTTATGTATATCTTTAAATGATAAACACTCAACAAGTGCTACGCACATATATCCGCAGGATCTAATTAATGAAATTAAAATAGAAACAGGTAAAGCTATCAATAAAATATAAAAAGAGCCATCTTTTGTTATGGTTTGTTTTTTAACTTACCATAGTAAAAGATGGCTCTGATAATTAATGACTAATATTAGCTGTTGGATATAGTGTAGTTCCTCCAATTGAAACATTTATTTCATTTGTCAATGGAACATTATATTCATCAATAATTGTTCTCCACCATTCCCAAGCGAGTCCGGTACACTCTCTTGCATAAATTCTTATATTTTTTGCATTAGCTGGCAGTGGAATTACTGTAGAGTAATGAGCTGTTTTGTCCTCCCAACTTCCATCCCATCTCTTATGTTCCAGTACCTCTTGTCCACTCTCATCATAAGAAATTTCATCCCATGATATATCAAACTGGGCAACATATGCACCATAATGGTCAAGGTTTATTTTCCCTTTAGAATATTCAGTAGATGTAGTTTCAATATAATCTGTTTTGTTATGAACTGCTGCAACTGAATTATCTTTTAAGAATACACTTGTATATGATATAGGATATGCTGGATTTTTAGGATTAAATTCAGCATTATTTTTAATTACATTTCGTATTTCTTCAAAATCCTTTGTAATAATCTTGTTATGTTCCTTAGAATCTCCACCTAATACAACGGCAGTATATGAGCTTTCTTCAAAAATATCATTATATTTTGATTTGGTTTCTACGCTGTTATCATTAAGTAATGCTTTAAATGCAGCTTGTACATCTTTGCTCTTAGATGTTGTTTCTAATTTTACATAAATTGTTCTACCATAGGCTACATTTGATACCATAACAGGTGGTGCTGAATTACTTACTCCTTTACGGGTTAATTCTTTAAAAGTAACACTATCATCAAAAATATCTGATGGATTGTTAGGAAGCTCTGCACTTACAGTATAGAATATTTGTTTATATGCGGCAACCATAACTTTCTTTTCTCCATTTGAAATTGCATCAAAATCAATTCCAAGTGAACCATTCATAACTTTAGCGTTAACATTCAGAGCAGTTGATAGCTGAGATTTGCTATAAACCATAGATTCTGAGTATTGCATTCTTGCAGGCAGTGTATGTGTTGTTGAATATTTTTCATTCCAAGTAGATATTAACCCGTCTATTTCTCCAGACACATTAGCATATGTTGGATTTTCAACTGTTACTGTATTTTCTTTTTTCATACCTGGTAAATCTATACTAATATTTAAAGGTTTTCTTTTACACACCAATAAATTAGGTTGGTTTTCAACAAAACCATTATCAGCAAGTTGCAATGCTCCAGGATATGTGCGATCAGTCATGGAATCAATAATAGAAATATCTACTGGTGAAGTTGTAAGTGATTTTTTATTACGTTTAACTACTACAAATTTGTCTTTTGACTTTAACCCTTCTTTAGGAACAAAACTTTCTATACTATCACCATTTGATGCCAAGATTTGATTTTTATCATAACTTAATTTTGCTATACCATTATCAATACCTTTAGATGGACTAGGTTGACTTACTGATTTAGGTGCAGGCACTTCAGCAAAGATGTTAATTGGCTGTTGAATAATACAAAAACCAATTAACAGGCATATTAATACTTTAAACCTTTTTGCATAATTTAAGAATTTCACACTAGTTGCCCCCTTTTTTAATATATTAATTAATGTTCTTTATGAACAAATATCATTATTTCTGCTATTATTTTATATTTGTTCATATTATACAATATATTATCGGTATAATAAACGTTAACATTAATAGTGAAAATAGATTCGAAGCTTAAAATAAAAAACTTAAATGCTAAAC
>NZ_DHYX01000043.1:3473-13876 GCF_002414285.1 Clostridium sp. UBA5119
AAACATATATTTAAAAGCTTTGCAAGTAGTGCAGTGGAGGCGGAGAAGAGCCTTCTTGTGTCACCTGCTACTTGTGCTATTCTTTCAAGGAGAGCAGTGGAGCTTGCTGTTAAGTGGGTTTATAGTTTTGATAATGATCTTACAGTTCCTTATCAAGATAATATTTCAAGTCTTATTCATGAGACTACCTTTAGGCAGATTATAGACCCATCTTTGTTTTCACTTATTAAATACATAATTAAACTTGGTAATACTGCAGTTCATACAAATGCTAGCATTACAAGGGATGAGGCTGTGCTTTCTCTTAGGAATCTTCATGAAGTGGTAAGATGGATTGATTATTGTTATGCAGATGAATATACTTGTAAAGATTTTAATGAGAGTATTCTAACACAAGGTGAAGAAAAACGTACAAGACCTCAGGAACTTAGAGACCTTTATGATAGGCTAAGTTCAAAGGATAAAAAACTTGAAGATATACGCAAAGATAATGAATCTTTACGTAAGACTATGACGGAGCAAAGAATAAGCAATACTGAAAGCTATGACTTTGAAGTTGATGAGCTAAGTGAGTCAGAGACAAGAAAGAAATATATTGATGTTGAGCTTAAGCTGGCAGGGTGGAATATAGGCACGGATTGTCTTGTAGAAGTACCAGTGGAGGGAATGCCTAATGCTGCAGGTACAGGTTTTGTAGATTATGTGCTCTATGGTAATAACGGAAAACCTCTTGCAGTGGTTGAGGCTAAGAAAACAAGTAAGGACCCTAATGTGGGTTCTCAGCAAGCAAGGCTTTATGCAGATTCTTTGGAGCATCAATACATGCAAAGACCTCTTATTTTTACCACCAATGGCTTTGACATAAATTATATCAATGATGCAGAGGACTATCCTCAAAGACCTGTAAGTGGAATTTTCACTAAGGATGAATTACAACTTATAGTTGATAGAAGAAGTAATAAAATCTCCTTTGATAATGTAATGATTAATGATGATATTTCTAACCGTTATTATCAAAAGGAAGCAATTATGTCTGTATGTGAAGCTATAAAAACTAAGCATAGAAAGATGCTTCTCGTTATGGCTACAGGAAGTGGTAAAACAAGAACTGCCATTTCTATAGTTGATATATTAATGAGACATAATCATGTGAAAAATATTTTATTTCTTGCAGATAGGAAGGCTCTTGTGAAGCAAGCTAAGAATAACTTTAGTAATCTACTACCAAGTCTTACGCTTTGCAACTTATTAGATAATAAAGATAATCCAGAGCAGGCTCGAATGATTTTCTCTACATATCCAACTATGATGAATGCTATAGATGAGAAAAGAAGCAAGGATGGACGAAAACTTTTCACTCCTGGACATTTTGACCTTATAATCATTGATGAAAGTCATAGAAGTATTTATAAAAAGTATGGAGATATTTTTCAGTACTTTGATGCTATGCTCCTTGGACTTACTGCAACTCCAAAGGATGATATTGATAAGAATACCTATAGCATTTTTGAGCTGGAGAATAATGTACCAACCTTTGCCTATGAACTAGAAAAAGCTGTAGAGGATGAATTTTTGGTAGATTATAGGTCCATAGAGGTTAAATCTAAGTTTATAGAAAAGGGAATTTATTACGACGACCTTAGTGATGAGGAAAAGGATGAATTTGAAAAAACCTTTGAAGAAGATGAAAATATAGATGATAACATTTCAAATAGTGCTATTAATGAATGGCTTTTTAATGGAAATACTATAGATATGGTTCTTAGAGAGCTTATAGAAAAAGGCCTAAAGGTTGAGGGTGGCGATAAACTTGGAAAAACAATTATCTTTGCAAAAAGTAGTCGCCATGCCAAGGCTATTGTAGATAGGTTTAATATAATCTTTCCAGAGTATGGCTCACACTTTATAAAGCAGATAGATTATAGCATTAACTATGTAGATACCTTGATAGATGATTTTAGTACAAAGGAAAAGATGCCACAAATAGCTGTATCTGTAGATATGCTTGATACTGGTATTGATATCCCTGAAATATTAAACCTTGTGTTCTTTAAAAAAGTACGTTCTAAATCTAAGTTCTGGCAGATGATAGGAAGAGGTACAAGACTCTGCACTGACCTCCTTGGAGTGGGACTTAACAAGGAACAGTTCTATATATTTGATTTTTGTACTAACTTTGAATTCTTTAGAGCTAATCCTAAAGGCATGGAGAGTAAGGGCACCCATAGCTTAACGGAGAGAATCTTTAACACTAAAGTTGATATTTTAAGAGAACTTCAGGATATTAAGTATCAAGAAGAAGATTATATTCATTATAGAAAAGACATCTTAAGGGAACTTTTAGAGGATGTAAGAAGCCTAAATAGAGAAAACTTTAAAGTAAAGCTCCATGAAAGATATGTAGAAATCTATAAAAACAATGAGCCATGGAATGCCTTAGGAACGGGAAGTGTAGCTGATATAAAGGAGTACATCTCACCATTAATTACACCACTTAATGATGATGAACTTGCCAAAAGATTTGATTGTCTTATCTATACAGTGGACCTTGCATATTTGCAAAACAAAAATGCCACAAAGCCTATAAAAGCTATTATTAATACAGCAGAGCAGCTTTCTAAATTAGGGACAATCCCAAAGGTTATGGAGCAAAAACATATCATTGAAAAAGTTCTAACAGATGAGTTCTGGGAAAGTGCAGATATCCTTGACCTTGAAGAAGTAAGAAATGCCTTAAGAGACCTTATTAGGTTTATCGAAAAAGATGGCCAAAAGATATATTACACCAACTTTAAAGATGAAATCCTTGAAATCAATGAAAATGGAGCAATATATAATAGTAATGACCTTAAGGATTATAAGAAAAAGGTGGAGCATTACCTAAAAGAGCATAAAGATGAATTAGCTATATACAAACTTCGTAATAATAAAAAACTCACAAAAGAAGATATGAAAACCTTAGAACGTATCCTATGGAAAGACCTTGGCAGCAAAGCAGAATATGAAAAAGAGTATGGAAATACTCCAGTTACCAAGCTAGTGAGAAAAATAGTAGGACTTCAAAGAGAAGCAGCTAATGAGGCCTTTAGTAAATTTCTTAGTGAAGAGAATCTCAATGTAATACAAATAAGATTTGTAAAACTTATTGTAGACTACATTGTAGCTAATGGAATTATAGAGGACAATAGAGTTCTTATGGAAGAACCCTTCAGAAGTCTTGGCAGTATCACCACCTTATTCAAAGATAACATAAATGATGCAAGAGAAATCATGAATGTTATAACAGATATTAAAAATAATTGTGAGCAGATTGGTTAATGTAAATGAAAGTGAAATAACTCTATATAAGTAAAAATGAAAAATAAAATGTGAAAAGCTACGTAAATTTTAGATACGTAGCTTTTTATATTGTTAATCATTATTTATTAATTAATTTAACCTGAATTATTAACCGAATTTATTTTTAAAGAATTTATCGAATACATTTCCTTACAATAATGAATTCGGTGTATTTTGTATCTTTTAAATATTATTTTTAAATCTAAAGTTGAAATTTTAGATTTAGTTTTTCTAGGGACTTTATATCAGCTTCAACCTAATAGTCTCCATTCTGTTAGATTTCATAGACTTTGATAAAGCCAGTGTTCTAAAACAATTATTAAAGTTATAGGCTAACATCGCCAATTGTAATTTATTCATATTAGCAATGTAATTTGTGCTGCTCATTGAATCAAAAGGGAAGCCATTTTTACTTTAAGGATAGCTTAATTATTTATATATTAACGATTCTTTCACATTGTGAACCTACATAAGAATCGTGTGTTACAATAATAATTGTTTTTCCTCCATCATTTAATTTTTTCAACACTGAAATAACAAAGTTTCTATTTTCTTCATCTAAAGAACCTGTAGGCTCATCCGCTAAAATCAAATTACTTTCCTGCAAAATTAATCGTATAAGAGCTATTCTTTGCTGTTCACCACCACTTAATTGATAAATCTTTTTATTCTTAAGCTTTAAAATATTAAACTCATTTAATAAATTATCTATTTTATCATTCTTTTCTTTTTTAGACATCTTCTTATATGTTAATGCTAACTTTAAATTCCACAAAACAGATTCATCATCTATAAGACCATAGTTTTGAAATAGATATCCAATTTTATTCCTTCTAAGTAGCATTGATTCTTTAGAGTTAATTCGAGGATTATTATAATCATAAATGGTAATATCACCGCCACTTTTATCTGATATTAATCCAATTATATTTAATAAGGTTGTTTTACCCTTCCCGCTTTCCCCCATAACTGCTATCATCTCTCCACTTTTTACTATTAAATTAACATTGGATAAAACAGAAATTTTATTATATTCCTTTGATACATTCTTAAGTGTTAATATATTCAAAATTTATCCTCCTTTTAAAACCTCATGAGCATTTTTTATAATAAATATCTTGTATAAACTAAATAACAACATTAAATCTATAATAAGAATTAATATATATATATATACATTGATATTAAATAAGTAGGCAGGGATAATTAAACAACTCATAATAATTGTAATTACTAAATTAGGAAATAGGCTTCTTACACTAGTAAATCCCATGGTATATTCAATGGCAAATCTTTTTTTATTTACCATAATTTCTGTATAATTTGCTGTATATAATACAAATAAAAGTGTAATTATAAATATTATAGAAAACATTAAGGATTGAAGCATTACAAATTTATTGAAGTTAATTTCATCCATGTATGGAGTAAGTAATGTAGCTGCATTAATTAAATTATCAAGTTTATATTCATATAGCTTTTTACTAAATATTTCTCTATTATCTAGTAAAAAAGATAGTTGCTGATTACTAAGACAATTAAGATAATATAGTCCAGAAAATTGTCCAGTATCAAGTAATATAATAGAATCTTTTATTGTTTTATAATTATCATTATTTTTTAGTAAAAAAAATTCGTAATCTATATCATTGTTTAGATATAATATTTTTATATCCCTTATATTTTTTTTAGAATCCGATGGCACCCCTTCATATACATCATAATTTACTAAATCATTATACATATCTATATAATATTTCTTAACCTCAGACTCCTTATCTTTATATTTTTTAGGTACCAATATGCATGGCTCATTAATACTTAAATTACCTAAAGGTTTGTTGTTATCGTCCTTTAATTCAAGAAACTTATTAATATAATTATTATTTAGTATCACGTAATTTTTTTTATAGGAATTCATTAAATTATCTATGGATGTGTTATCAGAATTTAAATTTGTACTACTAATATAACTTACCATATTAACACTTTCAAATAACAATTCACTATTAGAGTTTAGATCATCATATAGATTTTTTATATTAGAGCTAATATAGGTTAGTTCATTTTTATCTAAAAAAACTTTATCATATTCTTGAGAATTATATCCCTTTCCAGTATAAAAGTTATCTAATTCCCTATATCTATCTAAATTATCAACACTTTCTTTATAGGAACTATAATTACTCAAAGTTACATTTAATGTTATAGTAATAATTATTATTAATAAAAACTTTGTACCTTGTAATGTATAAACTAATCTATCAGAGTAAACCTTATTTTTTATCATAGAACTAATATCAATAAATCTTATACTTATTTGTGTTAAAAATAGAAGACAAACATTTAATAATAATATTAGTAATAACCCTATTAGTAAGCCTATATAATATTTCATAACAAAAATATGGTTAATAGAATAATATACTGCATGTACAATAATAGCTAATATTATAGAAAATAAATTAATAAATATAAATTCTTTACATGAATCTAATATCATCCTAAATGGAGAAAATCCAATCATTTTTTTTAATGCATTAACCTTTATTCTCATAAAAGTGTAAATAAATAAAACTAATATTGTTAATATCATCAAAACTGCAAAGTCTAATCCATTTAGTTTTAATATTTCATCATATTCAACTGTACTTTCATTGTGTTCTTTTATAGAAATATTCAAGTGCTTTCCTATAGTATTTAATTGCTCAATAGATAAATCTGTATAAAAAACCCCTGTGTTATCTATAAAATCTTCTTCTTCTAAGTTTAAATAAATAAATGTCTTGTCTTTTGATATAGATTTTTCTTTAGATAAATCTGCTAACTTAGAATGATATATTTCATAAGTGGTATTATTAAGGCTAGTCATAGGCATTTTTATTATCTGTAATTTTGCTAAATCTTCTTCTAAATATGTTTTATCAAAATATTCATAAAAATCCTTCAGCGCATTTCCTGTGGAATTTTCAATAGCATAAGATTTTAAATCAGAATCTCCGAAGTTATTTAGCATATATATTGGATAAACAGATTGATTAAATATATATGAAAATAACAGCATTTGCACTATAAGAAAAATACTCAAAAACTTTTTCATAAATCCTCCATTTGAATATGTAATAAGATTAGTTAAATTAGCTATTATAAATTTGTACTTAAAATGTTATTATTTCTAAATTATCTTTGATAATAGTCATAGTATGACTTTTCATTAGACCAAAATGATCTATATGCTTCAGCATGAGCATAGTCATCGCACCATCCACTAGTAGTAGTATTACTACCAACTGTAACAGTAGCTTTAACTTTATAATATTTATCATTATCTGGCTTTGCATCTTCTATAGTTGAATAAACAATACTGCTATTTTGCCCTCCTGTATACTGTAATTCTCCATTCTCAACAGATAAAGCATAAGCACTAATTGCAAGACTTAAAGTCATTGCGCATGCACTAGCAGCTACAAATATTTTTTTTGAATTTTTCATATTTAACATCCCCTCTTAAATATAACTAAGTTAACTAATCCCATTAAATATAACATATATATATATTAATGTAAATATTTACAATGTATTTTTTTATTAATTTATAAATATTTTACATAACACCTAATAGAATTGCAGTACATATTTATAAACACTACATTCATAATCAATTATTTACAAATTATGAAACATATCATACTTCATAAGCTATAAAAATTAACGTTATATCAACAACAAAAGATATTTTTTAAGAGGAAGCGCTTATACACAAATAAATCAGATTACACATGAATTTAAAGAATTTATATTTGCCAGGGGGGAAGTCTTTCTCATTGTAATTTTGTACCACAAAAACTCCAACCTATTAAAAGATTGGAGTTACATTTTTACATCATTTATTACTAGACTTTCGTAAATTTAGCATTTATTTATAGTGCAATTTATCCTATCACACCCAAGTTCAAAATCTATAACTGCATCTTATTCTAATAATTAAATCTAAAATTTCCTGTCTTATTAGATGTTGCTAACTTCTTAGCAACAATAAGAAATCTATGCTCTGTTCCTTCTATATACCCAATTTCATTGAGTTCTTTCTCTATTTTACATAAGTTTTCAAAACAAGTATCAACGGAAAAACTAGGAAATTCCCATTCTATTATTTTCGCAAAGTATACCAACGCTCCTGTATCATAAAAACGTATAGGAGTAAAAGTCTCTTCTGACTTAAGAATTTCAAATCCGTTATTTTCAAAACCCTGAATGTTATGTTTTAAGTCATGAGTAGGATACAACGACTCAAAATTATCTATTATCTTTTCAGATAAATCTACATCATTTTTTCCACCTACTTGTTGAGTAATAAAATACCCTCCAGCCTTTAATATTCGATTAATCTCACCAATATCATAGGATTCATGTCTATTAATTATTATATCGAAAGAATCATCTTCAAAAGGCAATCTTGAATCATCAAAAACCTGCTTAACCGTTATCCCAACAGGTTCTAATCTTTCTTTACAAATTACAACATTAGGTTCATATGACTCTGTTACAGCTGTATTACAAAACGGATGATCCAAAGTAAGTAGAAATTCTCCTCCTCCTGTTCCCATATCTAAAAGCTTATATTCTGCTTTTAAATAAGACAATAAGATTTTTTCATAATCCCATGGTATATTTTCTCCATGCCATCTACCATCAAGATACGAGAAATCCCATCCCTGAAAACCTTTCTTTTCCTCATTTTTTAAATAATTTTTAAACTCTTCTCTATTCATTTAACTACTCCTTTTCATAATATACTAAATATGATAATTTAATTTGAAAAGTAATGCAGTTAACTGATAACAAATATCTTATTATCTCAGTACAATCTGCTATCAGATTATATTAACTGCACTGAGTAATTACCTAGTTTGTTTCTCATAATGAGTTTCACCTCTTCTAAATACTATAAATAATTTGAAGTTACAATTTTCTGTAATTCAAGTTATATATAAATTTTATCATGTAAATTATGTTAATACAACGAATTTATAACATAACATTATATGGAATTTTAACAACTGTTTTTCTTATTATTTATAGTAGAGTTCTCAGTATCGTTGTACTATCAATTTTTTGAATTAGTATTCTTAAATTTAAATCCTAGCTACAACTCTCACAGGCGATGCTTCCGCTTTTATTTTAAGAGGCAATACAATAATCTCAAATTCATCTACATTCAATAAACTCCCGAGATTTCTCATATTTTCAATAATAAGAATATCTTTTTCTAGTAGCATTTTATGAACTTGAAAAGGGTATTTATCTGGAGATGGCAAGTCCATGCCAATCATCTTAATATTTCTATCTATAAAAAATTCAGCTAATTCTTTTTCCACTATGGGGTGGCTAGTAAAGTAATCATCGCATCCAAATTGGTTTTCAAAACCGGTATATAGAAGCACTATGCTATCCTTTTCCACAATATCTAAATACATCTTTTTCATTTTAATAACATCTTGGTTTCTAACATCAAGTAAACATCCTTTTCCAATAAACTTATCTGCTGGATAATCATCTATTAAAACATTACTATCTAACATGTGGCTGACAACATCAATATGAGTTCCAACATGCATACCAGTTTCTAGTTTCGTGTCATTGTATTTGTCTTTAACCAAAAATCTATTTTGATATAACTTTAGCTCTTCATCGTAAGGATGAGTACTTAGTCCATTTTCTATGGTATAACTTAAATCAATATATTTAGACATCTATTTATTCTCCTTTGCAATTGCTAATATAGAATCTACAAACAAATCTCTAATCTCTTCAACCCCTCTTTGTGTAGTATCAATAAGTATTCTTTCCAACACCCAGTGCCGAGTTTAAAATTATAGCCTTCACTTTACAACATCCTGATAAACAATATTCACTATTTCATTTAAGCTTAATTCTTTATGTATACATACCTCTGGAATCATATCTATTAAGTCTTTTTCATTCCACCATTTTCTCATTTCTTTTTCCCCAAATTCATGTGCATTAGGTTTTTGTTTATGACGATTTAAAGTTTCTTCAAAAGGTATATTAAAATAATATGCAAAAATTTGATTACCAAACTCATTATGTAAATTTTCAAATAGTTTTCTATACCACCTTGAATTTAAAATACCTTCTAAAATTACAATATTGCAATGCTTTTTCCCATATAGTACAAGTTCATTTAATAATTTAATTGCTTCTGTATCAGGACANNGGACCATCTTTCACAAACAACATTTCTCTTCTAACAACATCTTGTGATATTAACATGGTACCATGCCCAAATTTCTTTTGTAATGCCTTTGCTGTTGTAGTTTTACCACTTCCTGAATTGCCTCTTAGTATTATTAACTTAACCTCTTTATCCATCTATTACATGCCCTTTCAAATTGATTAAACTAACATTTTATACTATATATTAAAAATATAGATTATATAAACATTATTTACTACTAATTATACCATTTTATTGAAAATTTTATATTAAAATATTTTATCTTACTACTTATGATAATCTATTTTTCACGTTTATTTATACAGTATATAAGTTCTGCTCACCAAATCAAAGATCTGGAGCATCACTTACGGTGCGGTTCTTAACAACACCCCTAATATAATTTATTTAATGAAATATCATTTTAACTATTTCTTTTTATATTTTTCCAACTTCAATACCCAAAAACATTCCTATAGTGACAACTATTTTACCACCCAGAGGTAACTGAAAATATGCTTAACTCATAGTATTGTCCTTTACAGACCAAAATGGTCAGTAGATTAATTTTATTTTAAATCTACTGACCGTTTTTTAAAAGTCCTTAATTTTAATATTCAACTACATTAATGGCTTTTAACTTCTTGCTTTTCATGTTATTTATATTATATTTCATTAGTTTTTATAATCTTTTGTGATATCAGTATGCCTATAACACATGAAATTATTACAAAATAAAAGATTGCATTATAACTATTAAGAAAATCCATTAGCAATCCTGAAGCCAATACCCCAATAATAGCACCTATTCCATATGCAGTAAAGA